>JACQOU010000214.1 GCA_016207775.1 Deltaproteobacteria bacterium | reverse complement strand
GGAGGTGCTCTACCGACTGAGCTAGCGGCCCATTAAGTAAGTTCCTAGAATACAAGCTCAAAACGTATCCTAATATCAGGCATCTCAGTGTGTTACAATAATATTTGAGTATGGCAAAAAACTATTCGAAAAAGATACTCATTATAGGCCTTCTGACACAACTTGCTTTTATGGCCTGTATACGGCGCAACCCATCGAACCTGCCGCCCCTGGAGATTAACCTGTACGGTGGCATTGATCAGGTTGCCAGATTGGGAGATACGGAATCCAAAGTATTGCAGCGTGCGGCCTGGGCTGAGAGAAAAACTGTCACCCCCCCACAAGAAACTGCGGAGTACAGTTTTGGCCCTGTGTATTTTTTCCCGGATGCTGGTATGCGCGTCTACTTCCGTTTTGGATATGTTGCGTTGATTGAGGTCCAGGAGCCGTTTAACGGACCCGTACATGGCAAAAAGCTGCGATTGTTCTCTTTTAGTACTGCACCCGGCGATAGCTGGGAGGAAACACTGCGCAAAGAGTTTGGACCGCCGAACCTTCATGCGGACGGAGGTAGGCTTGGCTCACAGGCGTTATTCTACTCATGGGGTGATATCGCTTTTAACCGCATGGGTCCCAACCAAGTAGCTCTTTATCGCGATCCGGCAGTTCTTAAGTACCGCCAGAAGTATTTTGGCCGGGTTGTCACGTTGTTTAACAATTGATTCCTTAACAGGATTCCCCGCTATAATCTTTTCTTCAGTTTTTTCCGAAAAGTACTTTGCATAGTTCTGCTGGCCTGTCGGAGGAATTTATGGCTGTGCCCGATGAAAGTATTACGACTTTTGATGTTGAGGAGACAGCTGCTTACTTGCTCATCTTGCCGAGGGGCAAGCTATCTTACGCTGGTGTAAACGAATTAAAGACTTTTGCATCAGAGAAATTGATGTTTTCTACCGCAGTGGAAATTATTATTGATTTTAAGGAACAAGTTGAGGTGGACACCACTCTGATAGAGACGCTTAAGCACTTTGTTCAGCTTGCCTATCATAAAGAAAAGAAAGTAATCGTAACGGCCCCTAACGAATTATATAAGAAAGCCATTCAGCTGGCAGGCCTATCTACCGCCATTAAGATTCATAGAAGTGTAGAAGAAGTTCTTCCTGCCCGCTCCACAGACAACTTTCCAAAACACTGCCGAATCTTGTTGGCTGACGACATGGCCACTCAGCTCAAAATTTTGGCCAAATACCTGGGAGATCTTGGCTACCGGAATATGGAGCAAGTGCAGGATGGCGAAGCAGCCTGGCAAGCGATCGATAGTTCATGCAACAACAACAAGCCTTTTGGGTTAATTATTTCCGATTGGTACATGCCCAAGCTTTCTGGCCTTGAACTGCTAAAGAAGATTCGAGCGGATAGCCGCACCAAAGATATTCCATTCATTATGCAGACGACTGAAAAGCAGATGGCCAATGTCAGTATTGCTGTTCAGGCGGGAGTGGATTCGTACCTCATTAAGCCCTTTGGCGCGGAAGCCATCAAGCAAAAAATGGCAAGAGTGTGGGAAAGTCGTAACCCCAAACCTTCCTTGAAAACCCACAAATTATCGGCAAAGTAAGGACTCGTCCAAATTTAATGACGTTTGAGCGTCATCACTTTGCACTTTGCCCAGAACAAACCGAAAAAAGCGATTGAAGTGCAAATGAGTGAAATAAAAAATCCAAGTCTGGAGACGGTGGGCGGTAAAGAAAGCTCCACTTTGGAGTGGCCTGATTCCAAAGACACCGCCATAAAAGCATGGGCTGCTCGGAGAACGGGTTTTAGTTTGCCATTGACCGCCGCCTTCCAATCGGGTCGATGAATGGTTGAGAGAAAAAGAAGTCCTTTAGAATCTGCCCGCACTTCATAGGCCATATGACCCGGTTTTTCTTCAATGGTTTGTACGGTTGCTTTGGAGAAGGGTTGTGCCGGCTGAATCAGAAATTCACTGCAGTCGGATTCCTTGCAGTTAACTGGGATCCACTGGGTGAGCTCATTTCGGGATGCCTTTTCAAGCGATTCTAATACCTCATGGTCAGAGGCAAAGGGCTTAAGTTGAGGGACGAAAAAAACCAGCGGAAGGCAGCTGGGCCGGGGAATTACCTTTTGACTTGGTAACACTGTCCAGCAAATACCATCCAAATCCAAGAGGGCTGGATTATGTAAGTTCGCCAACTGACGGAGATAGCGTGAGCTGGCAGGATCGGACGTCGCCATTAAGGCAAAGCGGAATCCCGTGTGAGGTGCATGAAAATGATCGCGTCCGACCAGAAAGGTCTTAGCGTCGAATATTCTTCCTTCTCTCATTTGCTCACTGAAGTAACTAGGTGCTTTGAGAAAGGTATTTTCAAGTTGGTTAATTGTTTCAGAGTACTTTGATGTGAGTCCAATAAAGCTGGACAGAGACAGCCTATTGGACGGCAGGTCTTTCCCCGCAGGATGGCGCGCAAGATACTGGGTCGCTTGAACAGGGCCAAACAAAAACATTCCGTAAATTAAAAGTATGAATAATCCTTTCAGAGCGGCAAGCCATGCGGGCTTTCTAATTTGCCACAGAAAAACAATGACTAATGTTGCGCATACAGCACAGCCGATTGAAGTGCTGGCGGCCCAGCGGACATCGGGTAGCAGCGTAGCCCATCGAGGATAGAGTACGACCAGAAACCCTGCCATCCAGCCACAAAATGTAATGATCAAGTAAGAAAATTTAAAGTTGCGGACATTATCGAAACCTCTGGCTG
>JACQOU010000201.1 GCA_016207775.1 Deltaproteobacteria bacterium | reverse complement strand
GTAGTTTTTAGACTTATTCAATCCAAAAAATACACGGTGTCGGAGTTTTGAGCCAACCAGGTTAAAAATCAGAATTAGCGCACCGCTCCTCGGTCGCATTACTTGTGAAGCAATTCGTATTTCGTCACAACAGTAACGTCATATTGATTTTCTACCGATAAGTGACGAAGAGATGAGGCATTTTGTGCGATCGATAGTGTGCCTATTGTTTACGCTGTGTGTATCGGTCTGCTCTTTGGTTCAAGGAGCGGAGGTGCTCACGGTAGGTAAGCGTCAAAGGGCAATCCTTGTGTCTCGGGATCTTGCGAAACAGTGGCAGGTCGGGGACTCGGTGTGCGTGATTCAGCGGGAACGAACCATTGCTTGTGGAAAAGTCTTAAAGCATGGTTCGAGCGGCTCGATTATCAAAATCGAGCGACGAAAGGGAGATATTGAAATAGGAAGCAAGGTGGAATTGGCCTCAGGCCGCAGCCTGGCAATGTTGGAGGAAAGCCCCAAAATCGCTCAACATACTTCCCAGGTTGAATTTCAAAAACGATTGAATGTGTCTGCTGGCATGAATGTTACGGCTCCTTTTGCTCACGTCCAACTGGCGATATCGGATTGGACAATTGGGATAATGCCTACGTATGCGAGTATGAAGTCTTCCAGCGGGTCCATTACAGGGATGGGGGGATTACTTACCGCAAGCTACTATCCCAATCAATTGTACAAGGGACTGTGGTTGATGGCTGGAGCCGGTTATTATTCATTTGCCCTAACCATTGACGATCTGGAGGAACGCGGGGGCACGCTTGCAGTCGCTGGAGCGGTGGGGTGGAGATTCCTCTTAAATTCAGGTTTAAACGTTGGACTGGGAGTTGGAGGTCAGTTTCTTACAAGTCGAAGCACGGCTACGCTTTCGGCGGAATTCTCAGGCTTTTTACCGGCTGCATTGCTCGATATCGGGTTTCTATTCTGAGGTATTCTGAGGTACGGCCTTCCTTTGTGATCCAAAAGGTCGTGGGTACAACTTAAGTACGGCCTTCCTTTGTGATCCAAAAAGTGCCGGTTTCATTAAGTCCTTAAGTCCTTAAGCCTTGTGTTAGAATTTAAAAGGAGGGGGACTATGAGAAATATGAATGTGTATTGCTTTATTCTGTTGGGCTTCACAGTGTGCGTGAGTGGCCTCGCGCAGGCCGAAAAAGTCTTTTTTTCTAGCCACCGACCTACGCCACACTACGACGAGGTGTATCAAAATGTCCTGGAGCCCTACTGTGTTCTTTGTCATTACGAAGGAAACGAGGAAGAAGCTATTTTCGATTTCTCAAAGAAGGAAATCGTAAAGTACTTCATGGACCTGATTCTAGATAGTTGTGTTGCCAATGATCGCATGCCTCCGGGATTTCCTTTGGCGGCTGAGGAGAAGAAGCTCTTGGTCGACTGGTATCAGGCTGGGATGCCGGATTAATTTAAGACGTACCCTAAGCAAGGGGTTACCTACGCAAGGGGTTCCCTAAGCAAGGGGGTTACCTAAGCAGGGGTTCTACTGTGTCGACTAGCAGGTGGACCACTTCTCCGTCTTCCGCCTTTTGAAGGGTGCCTTTACTAAGAAGAAAAGATTGGGTGATTAAGACGTTTTTAAATTGCTCGAAAATATTTTTTCGAATGATAAGGTTTGAAAATCCGTGTTCGTCCTCCAAGGTAATAAAAAGAACGCCCGTTGGGGTCGGGGGCATTTGGCGGCTTATGACAATGCCTGCGGTTTTGATGTGTCTGACTGGAAATTTTTTAAAGTGTTTGAGTTCAGATGAAATCAGAATTCCCTTTTGGTTGAGCGATTTTCTAAAAAGTTCCATGGGGTGGCAGTAAAGCGATACTCTTTGGGATTCATAATCAAGAGAGACTTTTTCCCATTCTGTTTCTGCAGGCAAAACTGTCGGTTCTTCTTCTATTTGCAAGCTATCCGCAAGATCCATCGCCTGTATTTCCCAAAGCACTTGGCGACGATTGATTCCAAAAGTATCAAATGCATTGGCCCCGGCGAGCATAAAGAGCTCTCTTTTTGTAAGTGTTCTAGGTAACAGGTGGTCTTTCAGTTGAGAAATAAAATCAAAAAGCCCCCCCTTTTTATTAGGCAGGGTCTCTATTGCTTGAGCGGTTTTTTTGCTTAAACCTTTTACCTCGCGAAAGCCAAGTCTCATGCGCATGGGTGCTTCCAGGGTTGAGTCCCAAGAAGATTTTTTTACATCCACACCCCCTATCTCTACGCCATGGCGTTTAGCATCGTGGATAAGCGTATGCGAACTATAAAAGCCCATTGGCTGTGAGTTTAAAATGGCGCAAAGATAAATGTCCGGATAGTAGTGTTTCAAATAGGCGGAAGCATAAGCAAGAATGGCAAAAGAAGCCGCATGGGATTCCGGAAATCCGTATTCAGCAAATCCTTCAATTTGGCTAAAAATCCTGTCTGCAAATTCTGTAGGAATCCCGCTTTCGATTAAGCCTTTCCTAAACTGCTCACCGATTTGGCCGAGCTGGTCCTCGCGCCAGCTGCCCATAGCTTTGCGAAGTGTGTCGGCCTGACCTGGAGTAAAGCCCGCTACTTTCATTGCAATTTTCATGATCTGCTCTTGAAAGAGTGGAACTCCAAAAGTCTTATGTAAGATATCTTTTAACATGGGATGGGGATAATCGACTGCTTCTCTGCCTGATCTTCGCCTGAGATACGGATGAACCATTTGGCCTTGAATGGGGCCCGGCCGTACCAGCGACACTTCAACAACCAAGTCAAAAAAATTACGAGGCCGAAGTCTTGGCAGCATATTCATCTGTGCGCGGGATTCAATTTGAAAGACCCCAACGGTGTCTGCTCTATCTATGGCGGCATAGACTTTGGGGTCTTCTGCGGGAATGGTTGTAAGACCCAGATCGATTGTTCGGTATTGCTTAAGGTATTCAAAACATTTCTTCAAACAAGTTAAAATTCCCAATCCTAAAATATCCACTCTCACAAACCCCAATGCATCCAAATCATTTTTATCCCACTGGATGATAGTTCGTCCTTCCATTGCAGTTTTTTCAATGGGCACATTTCGTGTGAGCAGTTCATGACATAAAACAAAACCACCGACATGAGTTCCAATATGCCTTGGGAAACCCAGTATTTGAAAAAAGATACTTTTGAACTGATCGACGGTACGTTTGGGAATCTGGGGGGCTGCTTTTTCCCATTCTTCAAAGGGAATGTCCTGCAGAGATCGCTTCTGAGTTAACGTGAGAAAATTTTCTACACTGGGTAACTCAAACGCAAAGGCCTTTCCCACCTCGCGAAGGGCCGAGCGTCGTCTAAAACAAATAACTTCGGCTGTGATCGCTGCGCGCTCTTTACCATAGCGCTTGTAAATATATTGAATGACTTCTTCACGCCGTTCATGCTCAAAATCGATATCGATATCCGGAGGCTCTCCACGTTCGCGTGAAATGAAGCGCTCAAAAAGCAGATCCATTCGCACCGGATCAATGGCCGTAATCTCCAGTACATAACAGACGATTGAGTTTGCGGCAGAGCCTCTTCCCTGATAGAGAATATTTTTCGACTTTGCAAACTGCACAATATCCCAAATGGTTAGAAAATAATCACTGTATTTAAGCTCGTTAATTAAAGAAAGCTCGTGCCGAATCTGGTTGGTAACTTTTTCAGGAATAGCGCTATAACGTTTGTGAGCCTGTTCCCAAACCAACTTTTCAAGGTATGCATAGGGGGTAAAACCCTCTGGTATCCATTCGGTCGGATAGTGGTAACGAATTTCTTCCAAGGAAAACTGGCACTGCTCAGCAATAAGAACCGTATTTTCAAGCCATTTTTGAAAGGGTTTAAAAAGCGCGGCCATCTGCTTGGGTGATTTTAGGTGACGCTCATTGTTCGCTAATAATCGGAAGCCTGCCTGTTGTAGCGAGCAGCCATGTTTAATGCAGGTCAAAACATCGTGGAGAGCCTTCCTTTCTGGAATGTGAAAAAGAGGCTGATTACTCGCAATACAGGGAAGATGGTACTGCTGAGACAGGGAAAAAATTTGTTCAATATTTTTTCTGTCTGAGCCATTTCGAAAACAACTGGCAACCAGATAAAGACGCTCACAAAAAAGTTCTTTTAGTTTTTCAATATTTGCTGAGGAGGGCAGTAGGCAGAAAAGTTGAGCGCTTTTTTGAGAAAGAAGTTCCCAAGACACATGAGGCCTTTCTCTGGGTGAGTTCACATGGGCATCTGTTAAAAGCTCACAAAGATTGCCATAGCCCTCCCTGTTCTTTGCAAGAAGAAAAAAATTGCTATTTTCTGTAAAAATTTCAGCGCCCACAATCAAATGAATGGGGGTATTTTTGGTTGCGCGGTGAGCTCTGACAACGCCATAAAGCCCGTTTTTGTCCGCAATACCAAGAGCGGAATAGGAAAGGGCATGGGCTTGTGCAACCATTTCTTCCGGATGAGAGGCTCCTTCCAAAAAAGAAAAATTAGTTTTTGCAATGAGTTCAGCAAAGGTAGGAGCTGAAAAGGCAGGAGCTGAAAAGGCGGGAGCTGACTCAACCGGGGCAGTGTTTTCAGTGAAATGAACCATGGACAAACCACTGTTGTTTTAAAAAATCCCAAAATACCCAAAGCTTTTCGGTGGGGGTTTGAGAAATAAAATACATCCGATACGAACCTTCATCCCACCATTCCGCTATTATTTTCTCTAAAGGAACCAAGCGAGCATTTTGAGGAGGTGAATAAGGCCGGGGAGAGGAGTAAAGAAATACCGGGCGATGGCTCAAATCCACTGAAACATTTTCCCTGGGGGGTGTAGGAGTTATTTTCCAGGAACGCTCAGGAACATGGCTTTCTAAAAGTGTTGCAAAACCAACGGATTCTTTTCCAAACCGAATTTGCCATTTTTCAAGGTACTTCGAAAGCTCAGCATAACGGTTTTCAGCAAGATCAAAAAGTGAAAGCTGTCCAAGGATACAGGGAGCCGTTTCCAGAACTTCTACATCTATATTCAAAAGAGGAGAATCCCAGCGTAAATTATTTAAAAGTTCCCGAATGACAGGGATCAGCTCACTAGCCGTCGTTTGAGGCTCGGAAAAGGAAAGCGTTTTTTCAAGTTTTCCTTGTTCAAGATGCAAGCGAAGTTTCAGGCTGGTCAGGCTTAACATTCTGGCCCTTAGCCGTGCTTCAATTTTCACTAACATTTGTCTAATACAAAAAAGTAAAGCTTCCATTGAAATGATTTCTTGTGCGTCCATCGTTTCCACAATGGTTTCTGAAGGAATTAAGGGAGGAAGAAAAATTTCCGATTCGTTCTGAATAATGTCTTTGAGTTCAATGCCCAGTCGTCCAAAACGGCGGCTGATTGCGGTGGCATTTAAGCGTGTAAAATCAAAAATCGTTTTTAAGCCTACGCGCTTCATGAAAGCAACTAAAGCTTGCCGTTGCAATGACTCGGCCTCAAAGGTTGAGGGGTTGCCACAATAGGCAAGCCTTTCAATGGGCAGCTTAAGAAGTGCAGCCTCGCTTTCCCCAGGGGCCAAAAAAGTATTTTGAGTCGCAAAGGCTGCGCTCCACTGGGGTCGATCCGTCAGCACTAGAATGCCTTGGGTACTCCAAAGTTCTGCTAATGAAGTGAAAAATTCAAGCTGACGCTTTTCACCTTTAAAGCATTGGGCTGTGCTGCTTAATTCCAGGAAAAGATGTTTTTTGTCAGCAAGCCAAACTTTTGGTGTAAGCGCAAAGCAGGCTTCTCCCAGCGCTATGCAGGGAGAATGGCTTTGGAAATAAAGGATTCTCATAAATGTGACTACTCACCTCAAGACGGTTTTTGAGTACCCAATGTGGAAGTTGAGATTGACACAACAAAAAAACATTTCTTTGAGTGTGTTCGGCCTGAATCTGAAGCTTCCTTAAAAAATGGGCATGGCAGGGACGAGAAGGCCTTAAAAGAACAAAATCAAAAAGTCCGCTTCGAACGGCTTCAAGTCCGGTTTTCCAAACATCGCTATGAGACTTCGCTTGAATCAAAACGATGGATTGAAGAGGAATGTTCCAAAGCGGCAAAAGAGCAGGGTAGAGAAGCCCTTCATCAGAAATCCAAAGTGCAAGTGCCTGCGGGTTTTGGCTCAGAAGGGCTAAGGCATAGGCCGTTGCTGAGCTGCCACGTGAAACAAGCTGAATGAGCCCGCCTTTGGATTCATTCCTAAGAGTTCTCGCTTCTAGCATTTTAAAACTGGACAATTGCCCTCCTTTTCTAATACCATACATTTGTATGGAAAAAAGATCAATCACCCAAAAAGGGGTGGGCACTAAAAACCCCCTTACTAAAGCCCAGACGGAAATCTTGAGCTACATCCAGGACCGGTGTAGCCATGCGCCCACCCCTCCAACCTATCGTGAAATTCAGAAGTCGTTTGGTTACAAAGCGGTAGGGACAGTACAAGATCACGTAAAAGCGCTCATTCAGAAAGGTTTTTTGGAAAAACCAATCGGTCGTTCGAGGGGTTTAATGCCGCTAAATTTTTCAAGACCCCTGGTGAGACGCATTCCGATCTATGGCGAAATTGCTGCCGGCTCACCCAGAGATGCCGAGCAATTGGAGCTCGGCGAGTTGGATGTGGGTGCCTCAGTTTCTGCAAATCCCACCTTTGCTCTAAAGGTCGTCGGTGACAGCATGATTGAAGCCGGTATTTTGGAAGGTGATCTTGTGATTGTACAAAAGGTTTCAAGAGCCAAAAGCAACGACATAGTGGTTGCACTTTTGGATAATGAGACCACCGTCAAAAGATATTTGGAAAAAAATGGAAAAATCTGGCTTGTGCCAGAAAACTCTAAAATGAAGCCCATTGAAGTGGCCAATAGGCAATTTGCCATTCAGGGCAGGGTGGTGGGTCTTCAGAGAAAATACGGGTAGCCAGGCGGATCAAGCTCAGCTGTAATTTTTGCTACCGCTGATACAACAAAACGCATTGACTTACTTCAAAAGAGAGGGATATTTTGCGGCGTCTTTCAAAATCAGACAATTGGCGTTGGGGTCAAAATAACTGTTAGTGAGGTGTGACCCATGAGAACGTTTGCCATTTTGTTGATTCTGTTTCTTGTTAACTTGAAAGTCGGCTTTTCAGCTGACCAGGTGACTGCTGACCAGGTGAGTTCCCAAAAGGCTGAAGCTCGAAAAGATCCCAACTATGCCATCATGGTGTTGGATGGGAGTGTAGCGGGAGCAAGCGATTACCTGCGCATCAAGCACTTTTTGGAGTACGAATCGGGATACAGCTACCATGTCATCGGTGCGGATCGTTTTTTTGGAATGTGGGATGGTACAGACCAACTGGATGCCTGGATTTCCGATGCGGCGGTTAAGGTGGGAAATACCGGCACGCTGGCCATTGTTTTTATTGGCCATGCAAACTCGGTTTTGTTGCCTACGCTGCCCACTGATTTCGGGCCGGTGGCTCGGAAAATAAAAGCCGTTCGAAAAGATGCAAAACTTCCTATACTGGATGAACTGCTGGTATTTATCGAGGGATGTTACTCCGGAGGTCACGCCAATCCTAATTCCAGCAATAATATCGCTCGTAGTTATAATGATCCACCATTGGCAAAAAAGATTCTCGTTATTGCCTCCTGTGATTCTGGACAGCAGAGCAATGTCGGTCCTTTTTCGGGATGTTTGCATAAGAGCTGGCGTGAGCTTATGCAGTCACGTCCCATTGTATCTACGTTTCATGATCTGCTGGGTAGTATTAGGAGAGGTACATACGAAAGATGCATGCAAAATGTGACGGCGGATTATTATCCAGACAACTTTGCTGAGGCTTCCCTGTTTGCAAAGGTGGACAAGGTGAGTGACGATGACGGTGATAAGGTTCCGAATTGGCTCGATCGGTGTCCTAACTCCATACCGAATCCTCAAAATGGACTTTTCACAGGTTCGGAGTATGCCGTCTTTACAGATGGCGATTATATCGGATGCAATCAGGGTCAGGTCATCTACACCAGGGGTGCCTATCAATTAGAACATGTCTACACAAAAGTCATTCCAATAAAAACGGATGATCAGTATGTGCTGCGCGTGTTTGACAAAAGAGTACCCACGCTCGTCCTATTCGCTAAGCGTTCTGAACTGAATGATGCGCTCACGAAGACTTTAGAAGCTACTGCGACAGCAGGTCACGGTTGGTTTAAGGTTTTGTCTGTTGAGGAAGAAAACCTGCCACAGATCGCTGCCCAGTTTCGGACTCTTCGCAATATTGATCCGAAAGCCGAGGGGCCATTGGCGGCCGTTGTGGCATCCGGCGGAATTCAAGCAATGGAAAGAGCCCAACCGGACACGCAGTGGCTGCTGTCTTTTATTAATCCATATCTTCATGAGGAATCCGCGCTCAAAGTCCGTCCGAGTGAGGGAAGTTCCAGCGGCGGCCCCTCTTACGGTCGTCGAAGGTTCCGCTGAGAATCACCTTCTCGAGAATGGATAACCGTCTATGACAAAGAAGAGAATGGCATGTATGATGGGAGACTGACGTAGAACATTGTATGTGTGAGCGATGGAACCGGGTTTCCTTCAGATAACGGCTACTGTAGTCTTTGCGCTTGCTGTTTTGCATACTTTTTCTATCAAGCGATTTCAGCATATTGCATTGAAATGTGCGCCAGGCTCTGTCGGTGAAAATTTTTTCCATCTCATGGGCGAAGTTGAAATCGTCTTTGGTCTTTGGGCCGGGGTATTGATTCTGATCACTGCGCTGTTTGAAGGGGGAAAAGAGGCGGTCGAATATGTGGAGTCGCTCAACTTTACAGAACCCGCCTTTGTTTTCGTAATCATGGCCATGGCCGCAACTCGGCCCATCATATGGTTGGCTAGTCGCACGATCTCTATTGCTGCCAGCACGGTTCCCGTTCCCAAAGCCTTTTCTTTTTATGCAACAACGCTGATAGCTGGACCTCTGCTAGGGAGTTTTATCACAGAGCCAGCCGCAATGACGGTAACCGCAATCATTCTAAAAAAAGTGTTTTTTGATCACAACGTTTCGTTACGATTTAAGTACCTTTCGCTCGCTGTGCTTTTTGTGAATATTTCGATTGGCGGGGTGCTTACGCATTTCGCCGCGCCTCCGGTCGTCATGGTGTCCGGCACATGGAACTGGGGAACAGCTTTCATGTTCAGTCGCTTCGGCTGGAAGGCAATCATCGCTGTAGTCATCAATACCGCGTTGGCCTTGGTCATCCTTAGAAAAGAGTTGGCAAAAGAGTTCGCAATCGAAGAACGCAAAAACGATAAATTGATGGCCGTGCCTTGGTGGCTCGCTTTGGTTCATATCGGATTTTTACTGCTGGTCGTGCTTACTTCACATCACTCTCTATTTTTCATGGGTTTGTTCCTGTTCTTTATCGGTACTGCAATGATTACCCAGGAGTATCAGGAGGAATTGAAACTGAGAGAGAGTCTTCTCGTGGGATTTTTCCTTGGTGGGCTTGTGATTTTGGGAAGCTTTCAGAGTTGGTGGCTAAAACCTTTGATCGAAAATCTGAATGCGGGCCCGCTGTTTGTGGGCTCCGCAATTTTGACTGGTTTCGTCGATAACGCTGCTTTGACATACTTGGGTTCGCAAGTGTCTGGCATTACGGAATTCACAAAATACGCCTTGCTCGCGGGTGCCGTCTCTGGGGGCGGGCTCACGGTGATTGCCAATGCTCCCAATCCTGCTGGTTTTGCCATTTTGAAGGAAAGCTTTGGTCCGGAAGGCATCAGTCCCGTGCATCTATTCCTTTACGCTCTCGTACCGACTTGTGTTGCTATGGGATGTTTTTGGTTTTTGCCATAATTTTGTCACTCATGAAATAACTCGTACAACCAAAGCTATTGCTACTCTAAATTAACAAAAGTATCTAATAAGGACGAGCCGACTCCTTGCGACAAGGAACCTAGGAACTCTTGGATATCCAAAGTTTCATGTAAGCACAGCGGTGCTTTTACGTGTCGAACCAGTACACCTCTTTGTGCAATGCCTGCTGGGTTAAGCTTGAGCGGTCCAACCTGGCGTATCATTTCTTCAAT
>JACQOU010000194.1 GCA_016207775.1 Deltaproteobacteria bacterium | reverse complement strand
ATTCATCATGACACGGATTCCTGGTATTTCAGAACCTTATGCTTCCCAAATCTTAGGCCTTTTTCAAAATCTTCCTAAGAACACAAAAATAATATTGTTTGGCTCTCGGGCGAAGGGAAATTTCAGGGAAGGCTCGGACATCGATATCGCACTAAAGGGTGGAAAACTGGACTTGGAGATAAGGGATGAAATTTTGGAGCAATACAGTCACCTGTATTCTCCATGGAAACTGGACATCGTGATCTATTCCTTGATCGAAGAGCCCTCGCTGAAAGAACACATCGACCGGGTTGGAATTGAGTTGGAAAGGCCGCCAAAGAACTAGCGTTTAGTATTTAAATAAGCCGACGCCGGGGGTGCCGTCGCTGGCTGCGAAAATAAGGCTACCATTATAATTGATGAGCATGCGCGGATAGGAGCCCGCTGAACCGGAACGAATATCTCTCACGAGCATCGTCCCTCCCACAGTTCCATCGGTTTTCCAGAGCTCACCCCCGTTGGCGCTATCTGTCGCTAAGAAGAATGCCGTCCCATTTACATTCGTAAACAAATATGGATTGGAACTACTTGCTCCAGCATTGATGTCTTTAACCATGAGCGTTCCAGCTGCCGTTCCATCGCTTTTCCATAGCTCAATACCGTTGGTACCGTCATTGGCGCTAAAATAGGCAACGCCATTTATGTTTGTAACCGGTGACGGCCAGGCACCGGCAATTCCTGGCCTAATATCTTTTACCATCGTTGTTCCAGCGGCCATCCCATCAGTTTTCCAAAGCTCGCCCCCATGAACACCATCTTGGGCAATGAAGAATACGGATCCATTTACGTTTGTTGGGTAGTACATGCTGCCGCCGGTAGATCCTGGCCAAATATCTTTTAGCATTATTGTTCCCGCGGCCGTCCCATAGCTTTTCCATGGCTCATTGCCGTTAATCCCGTCATTGGCTCGAAAAAGCAGCATTCCGTTCAAGTTAATCAAATAGTCCGGGGAACTACTTAAGGTCCCGGGCCAAATATCTTTCACAAGCGAAATCCCTGCAGCAGTTCCGTCGCTCTTTAAGAGCTCAATCCCCATGCTGCTGCCTGTATTTGCTGCAAAGAAGAGCCTCCCATTCACATTGGTAAGGAACGAGGGAAAACTACTTTCGGCATTAAGATCCCTTACCATCACTGTTCCAGCGGCTGTCCCATCGCTTTTCCAAAGCTCATAACCATGACTGCCATCGGTGGCCTGTAAGAATAGAACGCCATTCATGCTGGTTAACCAGCGCGGACCACTACCTTGCGCACCTGGATAAATATCTTTCACCATTACAGTCCCAACCGTTGTTCCATCACTCCTCCAAAGCTCGTGGCCATTCAGACCATCATTAGCACCAAAAAATACCACGCCATTCACGTTGGTAAGATTATAAGGTAGGTATATTGAAGCACTGCTACAAGTGCCCTGGCAGATATCCTTCACAATCACTGTCCCAGCCGCGGTCCCATCGCTCTTCCAAAGTTCCATTCCGCTAGCCCCATCATCAGCAGAAAAAAAGAAGATGTTTCCAACTACAAGCACTTCCCCTATCTGATTAAACGCCCTCAACTTCACCACATCCCTCGGCCCCGGTGGCGGTGGTTGGATGGGTGCCGCGACAGGCGCCACTTTCTCCCTGAAATGCACGACCACGTACACATAAGCCGCACCCACATCACCGTACGGAAGTTTGGTGGCTATCAAGTACGTCTTGGGCAACGACGGTATTTCGATTCGATAACGAACGGTGGCTCCACCATTCTCAATCACACGAGTTCCAATAGCTGCCAAAGCAGCAAGCCCAGCGGCAGCATATTCCTTTATCGATTTGGCCGAATGCAGTCTGTCTCTTAAAAATTCTACGGTAATATCTTCATTCTTATATTCAAACGCGGTCACTTTGAGGTCGCCAATTTTCTGGCCAAGACATGCTAATTCTTCCACGGCCGTACCAATAATAGGTGAATCGCATCCGATACGGATCGTCAGTTCGTTCGAGGGAACATCATAGTCCGGCGGGCCGATTTTTATCGCTGGGATTTGTACCTGGCCCTCAAATATTTTACCGGATAAGGGGATATCAATTTCGTATTCTCCGGCTTTCATCGGCCGCTCGAGATTGGGAGTCGATACTTTCACATTGCAGGAAACATAGAACAAAGCACCTGCCGCCAAGGCACCCCAAGCAAACGCCTTAAACATTTTGCCTCCTAGACAAAAGTCATTACGCTACCTTTTCGGAATGGATGAGTCATAAACCGAGGAAGCAATTGTGAAGGTAATGCGTTTGGTCAGCGCACTATTTTTGGTATTTCACGCCAAACTTTATGCTCGTTTTTGGAAGGCACACCTTTGCTGGGTAAAGGCACCACCCGTCTTTCAGTGGGCAAGATTTCTCTCGGCTCTCTGGGGCTTTCCCATCCCGCGGATAATCTGAGCGCCAGGCGAGGACTGTTTATCCTCCCGGTACCGATTCCCAACTCTTCGGTATAGTACGTCAAATCCAACTTGATATGGTGCGTTTTAATGCCAAGTCCTGCGGTGGGATAGCCTTGGTGCAATCCCGTACGCACGAAAAACCATCCGTGCATCGGCATTTCCAGTCCAATATGAATGTGTTTGCTCCAGCTACCGGTTCTGCCACCCAGATCTTCGAGAGGCTGGCCCCCAAGGGGAATGTCTGCCACATCCAATACCACCGTAAATTCGTCGATAAAACGCCACCCACTAAATGTTGTGGCCACTCCGAGCCCGAGTGTTCGAGCAAGCGGAGGCGGGGCGGATCCGACCCTGAGATAAGGAAAGTTTGTTCCCACCAAGTTGCTTAGAGTGAGTCCCACACGCGTCAGCTTTCCCAGGAGTCGCGGGAACAGATAAATGGCACCAATATCCACGTCCAATCCCAACCCTGCACCGCCCATGGTTTGAGGATCCGCATTGAATTTTGCGCCCTCTGCCGAGTCCAACAGAGAATAGGCTTTGGTTCCTCCCGCCCTGAGTACCGCTTTAAAATTAGTTCCCAACCGGAAGTTTCCGTTTAACATGGGTGCGGAATAACCCCAAAAAAGACCCGAATCTGATATCGCAGTGAGATCCAAGGACGTATCAAATTCTTTTCCCAAAAAGGCGAAATCCGCTTTCGTATCGAAGAGCAGAAGACCTACTGCCCAATTTCTTCTGCGGTAAAAAGCAAGCACTCCGGTTTGTATGTAAATAGGTTTTCCCTGCAATTGCCCGATGGCTGTAACAACGTCATTGAAGGTTTTGCTGCTATCAAACATCCCCGCAACTGTAGGTACGCCTGAGAGTGCATCAAGTGAACACTGACCATCCAAATGTGCCATCAATTGCCAGGATTCCTTGTAGGAAGTGAGGCCTGCTGGATTATAAAACAGCGCATATTCATCATCCGATAATCCGTAAAATGCTCCGCCCATCCCGAGCGCTCTGTAGCTGCGACTCAGCGAATAGTATTCCTTCATTGCCCATATTGAGTTACAAAAGAAAACCAAGAGGATAAGTTTTTTCATTAATCCGAAGGCACTGCCGAATAGATGGCTGTCAAAATGGTAGCAACAGTGGCTTGCGAGTTTTTTAATTCGGCAGGCAAGGTATCATACACTCTTTTCAGTTCACCAAGCCCTTCCTGCTCAAGCCTCGCAAAAGCCTGATCGACAAAATCGTTTCGGCACCCCAAAACATCGGTACTGCACATGACAGACGAATCATTCACGATGTCTTTCTTTGTAATTTTCCCGCTCCCATTGCCGGCAGTGGTACACACCATATCTGAAATCGACGATCCCACAACGGCATCGGTTTTTGCAACGCTCATTGCACAATGGACAATCAAAGCAACTGTATTAAGGAGCGCTCCTAATTTTCCGGTAATTGCCGCACAATGTATTTTTGCTTGTTCTGCATCGCTTTGCTTTTGCAGGTTCCAAGGAAGGAACGAATCAGCAGCAGTGCCCAACATCGTGGCACTTTCCACGGTGACCACATCCAAATACGTACGCAGCGTGAGCCCCGCTCTTGCCAGATAAGCCGTACACAATCGAGTGCTTTTTAAATTACCATCCGGAAGAGCAAGATAATTATCAATACTGCAATCGAAATCCCCCTTATGTAAACAGCGAAGAGCATCTTCGATTAAATCTTCCGGAGTGTTTTTGGAGTAAAAGGGATTGAAGACATTACAAGATACTAAGAAGGCTGGAACAAAAAATAGAAATATTTTCCT
>JACQOU010000192.1 GCA_016207775.1 Deltaproteobacteria bacterium | reverse complement strand
CAGGTAAAACACCTCCCGAAATTGCTCATGCAGCCTTATCGCCAGTTCTCCAAGTAACGCGAAACTATCCATTGCAAACCTTTCCTTTTTTTCACGCTGCCAGATCTCCCTCTCACCTTCGTTGTTGGGCGAAGGGAGATCAGTCACATGAAAAAAAATAATGTTTTCGAATTTAGTTTTAGGTTCCGTTTGGTGAGAACGGGTGAAAGCTGGAAATGGCTAATCTTGGCTCTGGAGATTGCCTTGCATTTCCTGCTCTTTCTTTCTCACCGGTAAGTATGCCTTGCCTGACGGGTTATACAGTACCCGAATTGGGCTCCCCATTTTTCAAAAAGATGTGCCCAACATAAATACGGAGTCAATTCCAGGCTTCAAGGCCAACAGCAATATTTTCAATAATTTGTAAGGAAGCCATGTTGCATTTAACCAACTTTAGCGGCGTTACCTTTCCAACCGATAATCATGTAAGACCTATGAATGCTGTTCGAACTGCATGTTGTTACGCGTTATTTATTCTTGCATTTGCTACCCAATACGCACATGCAGGTGCCAGGTGCTGGGAAGAGCTTGCGACCCTTTATGCAGGAAGCCCCAATGCTCAAAAGGCTATTGAGGCTTTAAGTCAAGCAGCCCAGGAGAAGATCATAGCTGTTTTTGAGCAATCAAACGGAGATTACGTCAAAGAAATGGTCGGGCTGTCAGAAGTATTCATGAGCGAATTTCGAGCTGGTCTTCCCGATGCACTGAAGCCCCTTTTCGACCGGGCTACAAAAGATTATCAGGTTCATCGAACTGAATCGACTTCCGCGAATGTTGCTGAAGATCTTGCTCAACTCAAAAGTGATCCTGTTGGTGCTCTAATTCGCGGCTTGCGAGAAAGGGAAGAAGCAGACAATTCTGTTTACCAAGCTTCTGTTCCCAGGGAGATGTACGGAGTTCGAGCTGCTTTTTATCTTGAGTTGATGAAAGAGGTTCAACGGCTTACGCACCTTGAAATGGCGCCTGCTTGGAGAAAAATTCCAGTTGTTGCTATATCCAATCCGTTACCTGCAGATACCATTGATCGATTTCGGCAATTCAAGATACTGTCCGCCCGCCAATGGGATTACCTGAATTTGGTTCCACCAAAGCATCATCCGAAGATATACAAAGAGCTTGAGGTTGAAAGAGACCGATTTCTCACCTATGCTAAGCACGCTGACCAGAAAGCTGAAATCGAAAAACAGTTCGATGAAATGAAAAAGTTAATACAAGATGCCACTTCTATGAAGCGCGAGGATTTCCTTAAAAGTCAGCAAAAGAAATTTAACTGGCGAAAGGAACTGCTTGTCGAATACTCCTTCAAGACATTATGGGCTGCCCTTGTATCGACTGTTGTTTGGGCGTCTATGAAATAAAGTTGGTGTTTGGCTAACGTCCGCTTCCTAAAGCCGGTAAACGATACTCGGGCTTAAGATTACCAAAAGCCCTAGACAGGCTCTCATATTGAATCTTAAATTGCTCCGAACTTAGCTTTTCCCGCCGGTTTTGAAGCGCGAGCTGCTCACCTTGCAACTTTAACATGGCCGCATTCGTTCGAAGCACTTGGTTCATGACATGAATCAGAACGCCAAGCGACTGCGCGGTCAGCTTTCCCGCTCCAGCAGGACTTACCACGTGTGCATAGTCTTTGATTCTCTCAGCTTCTGGATCAATTTGATCCGCATACCGAAATGCCTCGTTGTGAAGATTAATTGCTTCGGCTGCGGTTCTATCCATTGTCTGTTGCACTCTGGCTTCTGAGGTCTTAGGTGTAGAGCCATACAGTTTTTCGATAACAGCAAGTGCTTGCTCGGCGCCCTGCAGATCCGACAAAATGCCTGGATTTAATTTTTCATTCATTGTTTTTGCGAGATTCAGCGCATCCTGTATGCCCCGGTTGATATCTCTAATGTAATTAAAGGTGTCCTCTCCGGTGCCGATAACTTTGCTCAGTTGCGAAATCTGCTGAAGCGTGTTTGCAACGATTTCAGCTAGCAACGGAAGATCACCGCCAAAAAAATCCGGGTATGCCGGAGTGGGGCGCAATAAACATATGAGGAGCAGAAATAGCGCGATTGTTTTAAGCATCATTTACCTCCCATGGCGCCAAATGGATGTGTTTGGCTCAACTCATAAATATGTTCAGCCAAGGTCTTGGCTGGATCTTGTTTCCTTTTTTCTTCAAGCAGCTGGTTGTCAGCCGCATCACTGGTTGCAAGCCAGTACTCAATGGGTGTCGGATGTATCTGAATGACCGTCCGGTCGTCGTTGTTGATGAGGAACGCTTCTGAGTATTTGCCCTTTGCTTGTCTGAGCGATGATATGAGCGCCATCTCTTGATCATTAAGCTTCAGCAGTTCTCGGATGGGTTTTAGATCGCCGCGCTGAAGCAGGATGAATTTTGTCGCTGTATTTGACAGTATTGCGCTTCCGATGGAGCTTGCTACGATTTCTTCAAGCCCCTGGGAAATAAAGGTGATTCCGGAGCCTGTTTTTCTTAGCGTGCGAACACAATATTCCATGAAGCGCTGGCTTCCCCGACTTTTTAGAAGTTCCCAACATTCGTCCATGAGAATTTGTTTCCTTTTGCCTTGTGAGTTGTCCACCCGCCCTAAGATGAAATCAGTGATGATCAAAATCATCGCTGCCTGAAGATCCGGATAGGATGACAAGCCCTTGAGATCAAACACCACAAAGTCCGAACTTAGGTCGAGCGTGTTGTTCCCATCAAGAAGCCGCCCGTAGGGGCGCTCCCCCGTCCAGGGAAAGAGCATCTTGGCGTAGTTCCGTAACGAGGGATACTCGGATTTTTCAAATACAGTAGCCAAGTCACGTAATTGCGGCGATTTGTTTTTTGCTTGACCATAAGTCTTAAGTATCGCTTCTTCCAAAAGGCTCTTATCAAGCTTTGGAAGCTTGTCCCCGTCTTCGTCAGTCAGGATGTTTTCTAGAAGCGACAGAAGAAATTTTATCTTCTGAGGCGATGGTGCCTGCATGCCAGCGGGTAGCTCCAATGGATTAACTGCCTTGCATGACGGCTCACCCTCTCGGGGTGGAGAGATTTCGATGTACTGCCCGCCCAAAAAGTCACATAGCTTTCTATACGAACCCCCGATATCGATGATAAAAACCAAGGGCTCCTGCGTAATGTACTGGAGAAGGACAAGGTTATTCAAAAAAGACTTGCCACTTCCGCTGGAGCCAGTAACAAGCGCATTGTAATTGGGAAGCTTAGGATCGAACGGGTCGTACTGAACAAGCCCCATTG
>JACQOU010000191.1 GCA_016207775.1 Deltaproteobacteria bacterium | reverse complement strand
TCCAAACAAAGAACTCAGTACTGGGGTTCGTACTTACCTCGAAGGACTCTCCTTAATGGTCGCAAACTATGAAAGGGAGGCTTTTCCGAACGTTGGTAAAAAAGTTTCCGGTCGAGAAATGCTCAAATATCTAATGGAACTCCAAGGCCTCACTCAGACTAACCTTCAAAAAGAATTGGGGGGACAACCTAACGTATCTGCTATTTTGAAAGGTAAGCGGAAATTAAATGCCAGACAGATACAAGCTCTTGCAAAGCGATTCAATGTTTCACCATCAGTATTCTTTGATACCTGAGCCAGTAAAGAAGACGACCGTAAGGCTAGGGATGAGTTGTGATCCGAAACGCACCAGTTTGCCTCTTCCACTCCAGCTAGCCCTCGCGTTTTAGTTTAAAGACCCAAAATCCTCAGGGAACACTATCAATCGTAATGCTTGCGTTCCCGTGGACCTCTTTGTAGCTATCCACCTCTTCTGACATGAGTTTTTGAGCAATGTTATCGTAAAATGAGCGCCAGCTTTGCTGATTCCCCTTATCCTGAGCTGCTCCAAAGCTTTCTCCCTCAGTCCAACTCTTGAGAAAAGCGGGAAGTTCGTAAGCCCCATTGGCATTTACCTTAAGGGCTCCGTTGACAACTTTGAAGCCTCCGTCCAGCCAATCTTGAGCCTGGCTGGCCCCAAAACAGGCTGTCGAATAAAGGGCGCGAAGCTTTTTGCCGACCGAGGGCACATTTTTTAACTTCTCACGAACGTACCATGTCCCGACTGCACCATCATGGAAAGTGATCGCACCCTGTCGACCATGCAGGTGCAGAAAGACGTCAATAGCACGCACATTTTCTAACTGAGCCGCCTCCCAAAGAGTCTGGTAAAACAGTTGGAAACTGGCTTGCTCTTGATACAGAACATGCACTTCCGAATAAGAATCTTGCAGCCACCAGGGGGTCTTACTACGTGCCAACCTTTCAAGCCCCTGGTAAAAGACTTTTCGAGTGCCACTCGCCACATTACTCAATTCAATGACAACCACAGCAACACGCTCGTCTTTGCTGACCTCTGCATTCGCCCAAACAGAAAAAAGTAAGGTGGAAAGAACCAACCCTATGATAATTTTCTTAGATACGGAGAAACGAACCCCCCCCATCGCCACCCCCCCCTCTAATTGACTAGATGCATCTATCGTTAGCGAGATGGGCCGTGTCGGTCAAGGATAAAGATCAAACTGCATGGCCACATGACAGGACCTACCGGGTGAGGAAGATCAAAACCCTCCAACGGCTTTTCCGGAGAATCCTTGCCTTGTCGAAAAGGTATAATTTTCTCCGGGTTGCCACTGCAGCACCTGCCCCCCCTGCTCCTCTACTCGCTTCAGGCATTTCCACTGAAAAGGCGTGCGAATCGGCAAATCAGTCACCACACCTGCCCAAGTTAAGGTTGCCTGGGGGGTATAGGGATCGGGACCTAGCCTAAGTGCCTGCGACGGATTCCACTGACCCAGCTCTCGAATGTCTCCGGAGACATAAATGGATTCTCCAGGCGCAGTGGTCGCATTATTACAAATGAAAAACACAGAAGCACGGGGTTGGGATTCCAAATGAAAATCGAAAGTCTTTGGTTCCGTTGCTTTCTCAGGTTTTATTTTAGCCACTACCAGATTGTTCCCGGCATTGAAAAAGCATTCTTCTGCCATCTCAAAGGCTTTTTGACTTGGACACTGCGCTAACGATCGGCTTCTACTTGCAGCCTTGAGCGAGACTGACTCAGCCTGAGCATTCTCTGCAACCAGTTCGACCGTGACAGGTCTTTTTTCGGGCGCTCCCGTGTACGACCCGCGCGATCCGTCGATGGTGAGTTGCGCATGATTGCCATCTTTCTTTTGCGTCAGCACCGTCGTTCTGACTTTGGGTTCGCTGTCTCGATACTGAACCGTATCGCCATCATCTTCAAAGAGTGTAAATCGAGTCTCTTTCTCATCCGCAAAAACCCGCACAATCCAATCATTGGCAACGCTGCCATCCAGACGCTTACCAAAAACGTTCATCGTTTGTTCGTCCACTTTCGCTTTCGGGATGATAGCACCCGAACGAGCAAAGAGAGGAAGGGTCACCGTACCGTTGCGATACGCAGGAAGTTCAGAAGTCCATCCACCATTACTTCGGAAGTAATCGTGACCGTTATATTCAACCCATGTGCCCTTGGGCAAATAAACCTTTTTTTCATATTCCCACCTTTCTCCATTAGCCATAGTGGCTGCAAGAAGATCGGGCCCAACCATCGCTTCTTCGCCGATATGGCGAAGATGGGTATCTTCTCCGAAGTAATAAACCAGGGGTGCGACAACCGGATCGCCATACAAATAGGCTTTGTGGGCAAGTGAATAATAGTAGGGAACCAGCTCATACCGACGACGAAGATTGGAAAGATTACTGGCGAGGTGCCCCACCCGCACAGGATCATTATGCTTTGAAGGCTCATTACTTAAGTTCCAGACATGGGGCCTGACGGGAAACTCAAGAAGGCAGGCTGTTGCAAACCATTGCGTATAAAGTGATTTCAAAGAACTGTCCAGTGACCAACGGTGAAACCCTCCGATATCTGAACTCAAATAGTCCATGCCTGAAAAGGGCATATGCAAAACACGCGAATTCACTCCCGCCGTTAGATTGGCGATGCGGGCTCCAATATCCCCTGACCACATGCCCACGCCGAAGCGCTGGATGCCTACCGTGCCCGAACGCCCCATAATGTAGTGCCGGCGTTTTTCCTGGTGTCTGCTGTATCCGCGAGCAATACTTTCGTACCACTTAAAGGCATACAGATTATGGTAGTCTTGATGTTCATGCTTGCCCGGCTCAATGCCCCTGCTCCAATCCCCGGGGTCAAACATTTCAGGTTCACCCAAATCAGGCCAGTGCGAGCGGATTCCTAATGCGAGCAGAGGTTTTCTTTTCATGTCGTGCCAAAAGTCGCCTGCCTCGGGAATCAGCCAATCAATCATGGACCCTTGCCCCCACCAGGGGTTGCCCGTCAGGTAAACGGGCGGACCGTCTGCGGAACGCTGACGAATAAGAAAACCGCGGTTTGCCATCTCGGCATGTGCGTTATCATTCCAGCAGACCAGATCTTTTTCCTTTTTTGCTCGTTCCTTATCAAGGTTGGCACCGATATAGCTTTGCTCAATGAGCATGAGCTCAAGGCCTTCTTTTTCCTTCAATCGGCGAATGGTGTCTGCTGCCCGATCAAATCGGCCTGCACGTTCATCAAACCCCAATGTTCCCATGCGACCTCTGCGACGGCCCTCGTTGACCTTCCAGCCATCGTCGGTAAAGAAGAACTCCCCACCGTACCATTGCAAATCCAAAGCGAAGCCATCGATGGGAAAACGCTCCTTGCGAAGCAAAGAAAGAATGCAGACCATTTCACACCAGTATTCATAACCGAATTCCGACATCCAGAGTCCAAAAATA
>JACQOU010000190.1 GCA_016207775.1 Deltaproteobacteria bacterium | reverse complement strand
CTCTTGAACTATGCTATGGTTTGCTACGTGGGTATACCCAACCTACATCTATCAAAAACTTCCAGCTCATATCAGTTTCGTGCCAAATCTCATACAGCCAACATCTCCGGTCCAATTTACCGACTAGTGTGACAGAAATTTTACCGCAGAGTTCGCTAAGCGGATAGGGGCGAGAAAGCATTTCCAAGTCATCTGCATCAATCAAGAAGGATGTTGTTTTATATGCTTTTCTAAAATTGAGTTTCCTGCTTATTAGCGATTGAAACCAGCATTCCATAAATCCTGGATAGTAGTCATCCTCTTTTGGTTCGGCGTACGCATAAGCTAGGAGCCATTCCTTGTTTAGTTGCGTGAGGCTTCTCCGAAAAATGTCATTTGTCTCTGAATTAACGGATGTGGCGATCGTCTTCAAATCCATGTATTTTGATGGTTTTAGAGTTTCTATCAACATCGCCAGAAGATGATGAGCATCGGCAATTTCATATGAGGCGACTGTGCTCAGGAAGGGCCTGCGCATTCCTTTGCTAAATTCAAAAACCTCTTGGAAGAGAGCAATGTGCTTTTGCACGTTTTTACGGTATTCAACATATCTAGTTTGCTCCTGTTCATCTGGTTCTTTAAACCCGATTGGGATAGCAACATTTTTCCTACGAGCCAGCTGACACACCTGGTACGGAGAAAGGAGATGCTGGGTTCTATGGTACTCACATGAATCCCCATCATTGATTTTTACGTATTCGCCAATGATTTGACTTCCATTCAGTAAGATGATGTTGCTTATCGTATTATCGGTAATCGCCCTAGCATAAAGTTCAAGGTGCCACACGGGTCTCCACTTGTTTTCTGACCTTTGTACTATCATCAGGTCGAGATTAATGACGGGTTCGGATATTTCTTCTCGTGCTGTGAGCCGACATCGCATCACTACGCACGTAATATTGGAAGAGAATTCTATAACCTCACCACTAACAAGTAGAGTGGATTCCGCTTGCGATGGGTGCATTGAGAGTGGCGATGCTACTCCGCCGCTTGCGGCGGGGAGCTTCATTTGATGACCGGAATGTCGATTGTCCTCGGGCGGATTGTGTGAAATTATCTGTTGGGTCGGATTGGTGTCTGGATTGCCGACCTGTGTATCTGCTTGCTTCGTCTTGCCAAGTCGAAATGTATCAAAACAAAATACCAAAGCCGAAGCCGCCATATACATCAGCCAATTATCGACACTGTCGGAGCTACCCCACGAAATCAAACTAGCCGTAGTTGCAGTGGCGATAAAAACAACAAGGTTTCGTTCCTCCTGATGGAGTAATAGCTTCCTCCCCAACCAATGGAATAGGCGGGATACGATGAAGCAAGCAAACACTGACCCAACGAAAAAGCCGACCATGTAAGGGTTCATAACGCCCCCCCCTTCTAATCGGTATGCCGGATACTTTCCATTATAAGAAGCTTCTTCACCGCAAGTGCGTTGCATTATCATCGGTCTTCACGTTCGCATCAGCAGACTTTGATTTGGCGTCCGCCTTCGACTTTTCGGACGCAGACGCCATCTCTTGTTGAACAGCGCTTAATTCCAGTTTTTCGTGTGGTTTAATACCGCGAGCGTGAGTGAGTTTGTTGTCGCTACTCAGTCCGCCAAAGAAATCGATCTGCTTATTCAAGATAGCTTCCTTAAGTTGTGGGTCCACCTGTACAATTTTGTCAACAACAGCGAGCTTGATGAGGTTGTAATCGCCTGTGGCGATTTCGGCTAAAACGTGGCAATCCACCCGCTCGACATCGCCAATCTCATAGCGCTCGAAATATTGCTCGATGAATCTAAGCCCGATAATTCTTCCCTCAAATTCCCCGGAGCGCACTTTGCCAAGAACCACCTCTGCGTTTTCCGATATGGACTGATTGGCGTTATCAATGCGTCCTTTGACGTCATTGGCAATTTCAGAAAGTATGGCTTCATTCGCATCCAGGCGGGCAAGATCATAACAGGCATTCACGCGCTCGTTCCCCTTAATGGTATGGCTGGCCCTGATAAAGTGCTTTTCATTTTCCACAAACCCGGTTTTGGTCGAGCTCACCCAGCTTGGGGGATTGTCCGAGTGAACTAAAGAGTCAATAAAGGCCCGTTCCTTTGTTGTCAGTGTCCTACAGGAAGCTAACACAAAAATCAGAACGATATTTCCGAAGGTCTTCATTACCTGGCTCCTTTCTCAAATTTTCACCTCTCCATTGTTAGGCATGACCGTGACAGTGGGGGACACGCTCGAATAAACGCCAAGGATTCGAGGTATAATCATTTTAGGTGGTGCTTATGTTCCCAAAGAATCGGGCAAGGGTTTTTCTTGCTTTATGGATAGGAGTCTTGACGGCGGTACCGGCGTGGGGGCATTCCCTTTCCGGCCGTGTCGTCAAGGTGCTTGACGGTGATACCATCGTTGTTCTGGATGCCGTTCTCAACGAAAACAAAGTCCGACTTCTTGGTATAGATGCTCCGGAAAAAAAGCAGGCCTTCGGATCCGCCTCAAAAACAAGTCTCTCGGAACTCGTGTTTGGAAAGGAAGTGAGGGTTGAATACAAAAAAAGGGATCGTTATGGGCGGATTCTAGGGAAAGTCATTTATCAGGGCAAAGATATCAATCTTGAGCAGATACGCTCCGGTCTTGCCTGGCATTACAAACAATACCAAAGAGAACAGGCCTTCGAAGAGCGGCAAAGTTATGCTACCGCTGAAGATAAGGCCCGCGAGCTTAAAATAGGCCTGTGGCAACAACCCACTCCCATTCCCCCCTGGGCGTCTCGTCATACAAAACACAAAGAGATTGCAAGACCTTAGCCAACCTCCCATGTGCAAGTGCCCTTAGGTGTCATACGGGTACCTTAATCTTTCATCAAGGTAGGCCGTATGCAGAAAGGCGCTCTCACTATTGTTGTGTATTTGCTCTTTGTTTTACTTCTTCTCATTCCGAGGGTTTGTGATGCTAAGCCACGCTGGGCGAGCTGGCCACCAAACGAGGATACTCTTTACAAATATTACGTAGGCAGGTCAGGCAATGCCGAAAGCGAGGCCGCAGCTTTTAATGAAGCCATCCGGGACGCTGCCAATCAGGCAATCAGGGAAAATTTCGGGGTGACCACCAGTGTGGAATCGGATTCCTATGAGCAGGAATCGATAACCCGTTTCACGAAGAGAATCAGGGAGAAAACGAGCACCGCAAGGCTTGAAGGGTTTGAGAAAGTGGATTCCGATACGGATGAACGGGACGGAAAAATCACGGTTTGGGCGCTGTTTCGCTACAGCAAGGCAGCCATACAGGCTGAGAAAAAACGCTTGGATGCTCTTGGAGACCAACCAACCGCCACAATTTTTTCCGAGGCCGGTCCCACCGATGCCGCAAAAGGTGTTCTTGAAATTAAAACTACCCCATCCGGGGCTGAGATATCGGTCGATGGAAAATCACTTGCATTCTTAAAAACCCCTTTGCGTTATTCAGGAGAGATTTCAACCGGAGAGCACCTTCTTCAAATAGAGCACCCCCAATATGTGACGGAGACCCAACGTTTCATCATGGTTCCAGGAACAACCGTTCGGATTAACAAAATCCTAAAGCCTGCCTACGCGACCCTGGATGTTTCCTCAACTCCCTCTGGCGCCACCGTTCTTATTGACGGCATAACAAAAGGAAAAACACCGGTAGCCGTTAAGATTCCGGCCTCAACAAGGGTTAAGCTTGAGCTTGAGCATGAGCTTACGGAGAGGGTCTCCGAGGAAGTGATTGTCGCTAAAGATTCCACAAAGTCCATTACCCGAACCCTTCCGCGTAAGCCGGGGGTTATCACTATTCTTTCGAAGCCCTCGAAAGTGAATTTTGAGCTTTCAGGTCCCGGCTTCAGGAAAAAGGGTAAAACCCCTACCGGACCCATCACACTACCTTTGGGAGAGTACATGCTCACCCTTAGGGCAGCGGGATACTCTATCCTTGAAACCCGTTTCTCAATTGAAAGTAACTTGGAAACGGTTCTTCCCGTCTATACTCTTAGCAAGCTTTCTTATCTTTCGGTAAAAACAAGTCCAAAGCGGGCAAGCATTACTGTCAGCGCCGTATCTGGTAATGCCAAAGTGCAAGGCACAACACCGCTCAGAAGGATCGCTCTTTCCGCTGGAACCTACGACATAGTCATTGAAAAAGACGGATACCAAAAGTACGAAGACAGGATCACCCTGGCGCAGGCAGAGCACAGCGAGTTATCCGCTATTGAGCTCAAGAGGGAGTTGTCCTATTTGGAGCAGTCGTGGGAACCAAGATATGAGTCGAAACCAAACTTGGGCATAAGTTCCACCGCGCCCGAGCTCGATCTGTTTGGCAATTTTCCTGGGCCGAGCTTTATTATCGCATTTGGCACATCCGTCACCATGAGCCCAATTCAGAGCCTCAGTTCTCTAGTGTCATTCGGTGTATCCTTGAGCTTCCAGCTTCGCACCCGCTGTGTAGGCATTGAGTTCGAAGGTATCTATGGCGTCAGCTCCAGTTTTACCTCGAAAACCGGACGTTTCGCGCTTCCTGTTTACCTTGCCCCTTCGTCTGGGTTTTTCATAAGCCCAGAAATCCATTGGGTAACCACCGATATAAAATACTACGACCAAAGCAAGTGGTTATGGGACAAAAAAGAGGCTACCGTCTCACAAACGGGGGTGGGGCTAGGTTTGGGATGGATGATATACACGAACTCGTTAAATGTGCTTTTGCGGGGAGGAATCATCGGCTTTGGCGACAGCGCCTCGCGGGTGAAAGGTCAAACAGCCTACTACTTTACTGTAGGATTTTATGATGGGTGGTAGGACCAACAGGGTTGGCAGCAATGAACCTCCGCGTGTCCTTCCATGACACCCACCACTGCTATTCTATTTTTGTGGGACGTTTAAGAATGAGAACCCTATGTGCCATATGCCTGTTACCGCTGATTCTTGCCTGTGGTAAAGACACGCCATACGAAGATCTTCCCGATTTTTTAAAATCTCCCATTTCGCCCTCGCAACCAGGCTATAGCGTTCCGGGATCCAGCAGTACTCCACCGGCCGGTCAATATTCGAAAAACTATTCAACTGCGAATGGCGGACAACTTCGCATCGCCTATACCAGGACCGTTACCCTGACCAGTAACGATTCTGTTGAGGGAATTACCGTTGATGGATCGAATGTGCTTATTCTGGCGAAAGACTCAAGGTGGGGCAACAACCGCGTGACACTTTACACAATTCCTTATGGAGGCACTTTTATCCTTTCTAGCGGGTGGTACAAATAGATTCGTAACTAACAACCCTTCCGGTCAAGTCATGAATGGGCCGAGTCGAGCAGTCGGTATTTTGGGATGGGGGGGAATTTGCCGTGCTAGATATATCTCTTAGAGATTTCAACAGCTGTTCTGTGTTTCTTTGTCTTGCCTCTTCTTGTTGAAGGAAGAGTTTTCCACGTTCAATGTCTATTCGTTGCTGTTCGGCATTAACAGTTTGTTGTTCAAGGGCATGTTTACGCCGAACTTCTGTTAACTGTTCAGTTTCTTGAAATATTGCTATTTGGTCGCAAGCATCCTGATTACGAAGCTTGCAAGCCTTTTTAATGTATGCGCGGGCTACCGCTTCATTTCCAGAAAGTCCCTGTAACATTCCATAGTCATAACAACTCGCAGCGTTTCCCTTTCGGCAATTGGCCATGTGAACTTCGACTTTTTTGTTGATCATAGCCTGTCGATGACAGCTTGGCTCGTTTTTCAAATCACATGCCTTCTTTAGCATCTCGAGTCCGCTACTAAAACTTGCGGCCTTGCTCAAATAAAGATCGGCTAGCTTACCACAAGAGGCTGGAATCCCATTATCGCATTTAACCTTAGTCTTAACTGTCACAAAATCACAAGATAAGGCTCGGCCGCTACCGCTAGATCCGCCACCTATCCAAGCATTTCCCCAATCGTTAGTCTGCCCTTGAATTAAAACATTGCCCCCTAAATCCGCCGTCTTATTTCTAAGTTGATTGGAAAGGGAGCGCTGATCGTCTCCCCTTGTCAATCCATCCGATTCACTTCCGGACACAACGCCGAGGTCTTTGCAGTCAGGTGAAGGCCAGGAGTTAAGGA
This sequence comes from Deltaproteobacteria bacterium, assembly GCA_016207775.1. GTDB lineage: Bacteria > Bdellovibrionota > FAC87 > UBA2466 > UBA2466 > JACQOU01. Next base: position 1,787 of record JACQOU010000190.1, on the reverse strand, counting down.
CGGTAACAGATTCTCCTTTTTCTGACAGCATAGTTGCGCATCCAACTCCAAAAAAAATTAATATAAAAGGCAATACTAAGAATAGAACCCTGAATTGAGCGAGATCGAATCGCCTATTCATTGATAGCCCCTATTCCGTAGATATTCATTGAATCTTTTCGGTACGGCGAACGCATAAACTTAAGAGAAAGTTGCCCCCCGCATTAAGCTAACCTAGATGTTAAAGGTTTAGTGGAACTATTCCGTAGACGATAGTGGTAGTGAACAGGAAAATCTTATATCTGGTAGCAACGGTTGTTACTTCGACAGCACTCGCACGCCAACCAACCGTATTCTTGTGTCTACCAGAGGTTATGTGGATTTGTGATGGGCAGGGGAGTTGTGAGAAGGATGACAGCCCTAATACTCTTGCTGCCTGGAAAGTGGATTTGGGCAATAAGAACATTACCCTGTGCAAAAGATCCGGCTCTGAGTGTAATAAGGCACAGGTAATAACTATCCTTCGGCAGGTAATTGGACTCGGAATTTATGACGTGGCTTTTGCGTATGACGATTGGCCTGGATTGGAATCTTTCACGCTCGATGGAACAAAAAGTAAGTTTTTAGCCGTACGACATTCCGGAGGATTTTTGGATTTTACCAATAATCCACCACAACCTTCGCTAAGTGGCATGAAGGTAATTTCGCGAACAGGATCCTGCGTAGTTTTGAAATAAAAGGTCCGGCAAGGCCCATTGCATTCATTTGTGCAAAGTTCCTTGGGTTATTGTGGGACGTCTTACCTCAATGCCCTCGTGAAACGGAACTCCTGTAGGTTCTGGATGATAAATTCCCTGTGCATCCTTCCCCACTCGAATCCGTTCCCACAAGCCATTCTGTGACCTAATTTCTAGCCACTCACCTGGCTTTATGATTTCAGTTCCATCGATTGTCCATACGTACCCCGAATTGCGATCAGGATTTAGAGTTAGCTTACCCAATCTTTCTCCCCCTTCCTTTATTTCCCTCTGTTCAACTCTTCAAATCCCTCCAGTACGACACAAATATTCATAAACAAGCCGGTCATAATCAACAAAAACAGTGAAGCATTCAGGCAAGACAGGATTTTGTGAACTCCAAGCCAATTTTGTGGATTGTTGAACCAGGAGTTTGAGTTCTGCCCGGCTAGAGAGAGGAACATAACAAGCAGATATAGACTTGTGAGAAAAGAAATAAACTCTGCTAGTCCGAACACACCACCAACTATTATCACCCAAGAAGGTGTTCTGCGCCGGTGATGGTAGCGGGTTCCTGATGTATTTCATTTGGTTTTCCAGTGGAACCGGTTTCGACTGGATTCAACATTTCCATGCTCCTGACAGTCAAACTCTTAATTTTCTTATCGGCTAAAGCTGTCTCGTCATTCATAGGTTCGTGTCATTTGTGTAATTTGGGTTTCACGAAATGGTAGCGGCAGGATTATGCGGAAAAGCACATTGCACTGGCAGAATGTGGCTACAGTTGGCTGCTATGATATTCGAGAATTTGCCAACCCGGAGGTGTGAAATGGCGAGCTTGAGAGTTTTCGCTTTTTTGACGGTACTTTCAACAATATGTTACGGAAATTATTTCGATACGAGTGATAAGCATGAGCCGTATGTTCGCTGTGAACAGACCCAACAGCTCTCACCGGCTACTATTGGCGATCAACCCCCTATCGGTTGTGCTTCCCCTGATTTGAAAAAAATATCTACAGTGGCCAGTTTTGAAAGAAGAGGATGCTGTTCCTGGCACGGTGGTGTATGCGG
>JACQOU010000189.1 GCA_016207775.1 Deltaproteobacteria bacterium | reverse complement strand
TGTAGTTTTTAGACTTATTCAATCCAAAAAATACACGGTGTCGGAGTTTTGAGCCAACCAGGTTAAAAATCAGAATTAGCGCACCGCTCCTCGGTCGCATTACTTGTGAAGCAATTCGAGGTGGGAATCACCACTCAAATGCCTGAGAGGGGAACCGAACCAAGCGCGGACATGCGCACGGTAACGGAGCTTCCCTCAAATTTGGATGCAGGTATGGTTTATCGAACGGAGATGCGGCATCTATGGCAGCAGGGTGAAGGGTGGCTTGGAATGAAGGAGTTTGCTTACGACCATGCAGGCGAGCTAAATGCGATTTCACCTGAGCTCGCCGAAAAGTACCAGGAACTCGATCGGCTGTACCGTTATGGACAACTTGCACAGTTGGGCCTAATGCCTATCGCAGATGTAGTGGACAGGCTTCCAAGAGAATTGATCAGTTCGGGAAGAGAGGTTGTGACGTCTGATTTTGAGATCGTCGAGGCGGCCGATGGGTCAAAGTCGGTTGCGGTTAGAAGTGTTAAAGGAATTGCCGTTGGTAGAAATGGTTGGGCAGCAGCACACGAGGCAAGGAAAGCTGCGGCTCAGATGGCTACTCCTAATGAGGGAGCTTATCGATGGTTAATGTCTTCGCCGAGACGGGAGCGCTTGAATCAGGCGACCAATAGCAACCGGGCTGAAATTCGCCAAGGTGTCTTTGGCCCGCAGGTTGTCGAGGCTATGAGAGAGCGGCTTGGCATCCTGATGCATTCAAAACAGGCCCCGCTTTCCGAACAGCAGTATCTTGATATTGTCGATGGCATTTTTTCGATGCATCCGGGAGTATTTCAGCGGGCGATGTCATTGTTGTTTAATTCGGATTTTCAGAAAAATTCTTCAATTCGGGGTGAGCTAAGAGCTTTACTTGATGAGAATGGGGTAATTCGCAAGTGATGCGGTTATTTGTCCTCATATTTTATCTCACTGCCGGCCACTCACATGCGGGGCCTAGGGAGTGGTGCGCGAAGGAGCTGGAGTGGCTTGGAAGAAGAGATGCCAAAACTCAGGCTGTTGATATTGCAGTACCGCCAGCCCAGTCGAATAATTTTCGGACACTGGAAGGAAGATTGCAGGTTCTGCTCGGCGTTCTGAGAGAGCACTCAAATCTCGTTACGGCAAATCTTTCATTTCAAAGAAGCCTATTGGATACGCTATCTCGTATCGCAGAGCTGCAAAGGCAATTGGGTCATGATGCGGCGTCGACGGAGGCGGAGTTGCCGCATTTTGTGAGGGCGACCTATCTTCCAAGCGGGGACTTCCGCTACGACGAGGCTGCAATCAAAACATTTCTTGAAAAAAGAGTGCAGGAATTGGATGCCCTTGGCCTTTTACCTAGTGGTGATTTGGCTGCACAACTAGCGCACTTCAAAGCTAGCTCTCGAAAGGATGATGGCTCCTTTGATGAAAAACTTTTTAAAAGAAGAACGACACGGCTTCTTAGGCTTTTGCCGTTTTTGTTTAATTCGGATGGCAAGCCAAAGTTTGCCGATCTTGGAAACGAAGCGGAGATGGAGCGGATAAAGCGCCTGATTCTTTCTCACACACCGCAAGAGCTGTCCAATAGCTTCGGGGATTTGCTTAAGGAGCACTTAAGCAAGCAAGTGGATACCATTGCAGGCATGAAACTGCCATCCGGCAAGTCGGCTGGGTTTGGACAGCTTAAGGAGTGGTTTGAAAGCACAAAAAAGGAATTCGTCGGAAAAGAATTGAGAAAAGCTTTGACTCCCATTGGCACGCAAGGTGAAGAGCTTTCGACAAGGACGTTAATGATTGAGCGGCTTCCCAATAGTGTCGCTCTATTTAGAGGATGTTACGGCGGTGATTGCTCGATCTTAAGCGTGCCCGACTATCCTTTGGTCAAGGGAACTAGAACTTATTTCATCAGAAAAGGCACAGATCCGAATAGTAGCCCGGTTGGGTATGCATTTTCTGTTGAGGTTGAAGTTAACGGGAGAAAAGCTCCCTATGTCCTAACTATAAACGGAGCAACATTAACGAAGAGCGATGTTGAGATGGCAGTGCAAATGGTGGCTGCCGACTGGGAAGCAAGCGAAGTGGTTCTTCCGGCCAAAGATCCCTTTAATGAATTACACGTTGTGAACACGACTGATGCTGGGGAGGGAATGATAGCAGCAAGAGTAGGCGGAAAAGAAGTCAAAGTGAAATTTTCAGATGGTTGGCACGTCGCAGAGCAATACATTAACTCTAATCCGGCTAAAGATTTAAGCCGCAATACGTATAGGAACTATTATGATAGCAAGAGCATTTCGGAAGGATTTTTGGTCACGGTGCCAAGCCAAGATAGAAGGTTGTCCCAACCCTTGCAGTTTGCTGAAGGTGTTGCGCCCAGATATAGATTTGACGAAGATATTGAGAGTATTCCCATTCTTGAGAGGGTAGTTCTTGCCAATCAGGCACTAATGGACGAGGGGTTGGGAAGTAGTGAACGCAGGGCCGTACGTTCCCATTTAAAAGTCACAGATGCGCAAGTGTCAGCGGCAAAACCTGTGGTTGAAATGTCTGGGAGCCGCCCACTGAGCGTGAAAGAATTCACAAGGGCACAAGCAGAGCTTGGTTTTGACATCAAGGATATACTTGGCCGAGATGTCGCCACCCGCGCTGCTACTTTGAAATCGCTTTACGAGGCAGACCCTTCCCTTCTTGAAGGTAACCGGTCACTTCAAAGTGAGCGCCTTACGGAAGGGCTAGCTTACGCCTATGGAGTTGGTGAACAGAGTGTCGCCGATATTCTTAAAGACGGAGCAATTGGATCGCGTGAAGTAATTACAATCCTCAAAAACTTAAGTCCGGCCAACTTGGGGGATCATGCGGCAATTGCACAACTTATGAAGGCAGTACCCCGGCCGAGTCAGCCGAAAATTGTTGCAGGCATAGCAAGGGGCATTTCTGACACTTCGATTACGGATGAGGCGATTGGAAATCGATTAATTTCTGGTCTCAGGTCAAATGAGACAAGTTCTATCTTTTCGTCGATTTTGAAAGATATCGATAGCACAAGCGGCCCGATTGTGACTTTGGCATTGAAACAGATCGCTTCAAGAATGGGAGATCATGGAAGCTATGCACAGGCAGAGACAGAATGGCTGAGAGATCCACAGGTAGATGTAAAACTGAAAGCACAGCTGCTACGGGTAAAACGGCGAATAAGTGATGCCCCCCACGCCGATTCGACGTTCCCTGTAAACCAAGCACCGGAGCTAGTAGCCGCACTACAACTACAAGCTCGTGTAAACCGCGAGGTATTTGAGGCCCTTGCACGGGAGCCCAAGAAGGCGCGTCTATTGGCAGGGGCAGAACCAAAGAGTTTTGAATTTGTAGTTTTTTATTTGCCCGAAGGCGGGAAAAAATTCAAAGTTGGAAGCCCTCCAGAGGAAGAAGGGCGATGGGATAATGAATCGCAACGGGAAATAGTTTTGACAAGATCCTTTGAGATGCAGGCAACCCCCGTTACCCAAAGACAATGGCAGCTAGTCATGGGTAATGAGCGCCAACCAAATTTCAGTGGCAATCCTGATAACCCCATGGAAAGCGTTTCTTGGAAGGATGCTGTTGCCTGTGCGAAGCGGTTATCTTCGCTAGATCCGAAGTACAACTACCGCCTTCCAACGGAAGCCGAGTGGGAAGTGGCGGTGAGAGCTGGCACGAGAAGTCGTTTTAGCTTTGGTGATTCGAACAATCAAATTAAAGACTATGCTTGGTTTTCCGAAAACTCAGGTTCAAAGACTCATCCTGTTGGACAACTTAAACCTAATGCCAATGGAATGTACGACATGCACGGAAATGTGTGGGAGTGGATGCAGGATTGGTACAGTAGTACGCCTCCCGAAGGCGTCGATCCACAAGGCCCTAATTCAGGCTCTAGCCGCGTCATTCGTGGCGGCAGCTGGGAAATCGATGCGCAGTACCTGCGCTCGGCTGAACGCGACTCCTACGATCCCGCTTACCGCTACGGCATTGTCGGCTTCCGCCTGGTGAGGACGCCCAAGTAACGCTTTGCGCTATTACCCTTTTACCCTTTTTTGTTTGTTTTGAAAGGTCGCCGGGTGCGCTAGCCCCGGCCACCTTCGCGCGAGCGTCAGCTCGCGCGATCGCTATATCTTTCATTTTCAATGCAAAATAGTAATTTCTGGTGTAAACACAATCCGTTTTACGGGCGGAACGGATGCTAATAAGAATCTTCTCGCTAACTTTTGATTCGGTTCGTGGCTGTTTTGACGACGAGCCTCTACGAGAGTTTATGAAAGACAAAGAAATAATCTCAATTTCCGAGCACTTTTTCGTCAAATCAGTGCATTAGGCTCTGTCCAGATCATTATCCCGTACCGCGGTCCATGACCGTGGACAAATAACAAAAGGGGCCGTAGCGTTTAGTAGGCGGTCAAAACGCTCGAAAACCGTTGCGGCCCGCCTTCTGCCCTTTTTGTTGATTAAGGGTTTGCTTCACGCGCCGCAACCGAGTCAGACCCAGTACCGGAGGAAACCACCTTATCATCCGAACTCAGGGTATCAGCATCAAGATAACTGCCGAGGACTTCAAAAAAATAATTCTTTTCGTTAGGGCCTATTTCATGCGCATCTTTGCATTGCCGAAAGGTATAACCCGGAGCCCAACCTTGCAGGTCGCTTTCTTCTTGCAAGAATTCTTCCACCCTGTTGTTGAGGGCTGCATTGGAAAGCTTTTGGTTGTCGGTGTATGTGAATTCGTATAGCTTCATAGGCTTAAGTTTCTTGGGAGGTTATTAACATTTCCCCGGTAAAAAGCCAAGGTGGGAGCAAAGCTCAAGCCATCACCAGACAGGAACTACTTGAAAAGCGCGGCGATTTATCTCAATTTCTCATTCACCTGACAAGAACCGGCGATCTGAAATTGGATAAGGATATTTACAGTCTTCCACAGGATACGGTTGTGCAACTGACCGCACGGGAAAGCCTTGATAAAATCATAAAGTCGCGACGTATTGAAGCGAGATCTTCCTTTGAATATTTCAACTACAAGGTGCCCTTGAAAAGAGCGGATGGAAGAGTACTCAACCAAAATTCCTATGTTCGCAGGGACTGGCTGCGATGCGTGTGCTTTACCGAAACACCGCTCGATCATGTTTGCTTGCAAATGCAGGTTATCTACGGACGGCAACTCAACTTTGAGCCCTACGGTCTTGCATTTCGCGAGGCGGTTGTTCGTGGCGCCAATGGAAACCCCGTCCTTTATATACAGACGACTAACCAGAATATCCGTCTCGGTCTTGACCAATTGGCTTTTAATCCGCTTGCCCTGCACTTTAAATCCATGATGCCATTTGTGGACGGATTTGGACCACCATGGTTCCCACGACCATCGGGATCAACGGAAATTGATTTTCGCTGGGAGCGTGAATGGAGAATCACAGGAGACTTCAGCTTTTCGCTTTCCGACGTTGCTTTTGGATTTTGTGATACAGCGAGCATCACTTATTTTGAAAGCCTCGTGAACAATGCCTTCCCATTCGTAGATCCAGTGGGTGACCTAGCTGCTGCAAAACAAAAACTCAAGAAATGGCCGAATCTCGCTGACTTAAAATAACAGCCAGGCGCGTTTTTTAACGTTCCCAGTCGTATATTTTTTGACTGATCGCCCTCTGGAACGGCGTCATGGGTGAAAGACCCCTTGCAACCTGCGTGAGTGCAGCACGCTTCACGCAATTATAGAAAGTCGAAGCGCCGAACACCATCATTCCGACGAAAATGATGGCCAGTAATGAATCGTATGCCTTTATAATCATGCCTACCCCTCCTTTATAGAGTCTCTTTCCACCGTTCGAAAATTTTCCTGATAGTCCAGTAACCCCATTTCAGCGTGCCCTTCCTGTTTTTCACTCTCCGGCGCTCAAGTTCTTGAGGCATGGCCCCGGCGGAAATTTTTCTCTCGCGCATCAGCCACACAATCAAACGGCAGACCTTCAGTTCCGAGCGATTGACGATGAGCTTGCCATCCCGAACAACATAACCGTAGGGTGGGTTGGAAAGTCGGTAATTGTTTGGGTTGGACGCTCGTTCAATCCAGCCCTTCGGGCTCAATTTAAATCTACGTAGCCGACTGAGGACCGTGGACTTGGCGACGCCAAGCTGTTCTGCAATCTGATTTGCTGACAGCCCTTTTTCGACGTAAAAGTGCTTCAATTGGGCCGGATCGAGCTTGTACGGATTTGACCAAAACTCAATAACATCGCGGTAATAAGGGCGGTTCGTACCGTAGTCGGCTTGGTCTACCAAAAATTCCGATTTCAAAGTGTTGAGAGCGGCAGTTTTAATCAGGTTAACCTTTACTGGCGTAGCCGCTTTGGTGGCTCAATTGCTCAAGCAGATGCAAAGATGGGCACCACGTGCTTCTTAAGAGATATGTTCAAAGTCTTACGTGCTCACGGTAAAATCGCACAAAAGCTTTCTCCGCCAGACTTGGTTTCTTTGCCGAAAGTTGAGTTAACATAATCTCATTCACGAGCTCCGGTTCCGGCGTTGTAATGGCAGTGAACGTCCCACTCTTTAATTCACTCTTGATCGCAGACCGGGGAACGACACCCAATCCCATATGGTGTCTAATGGAACTTGCAATACCGTGGGCACTTTCTACCGATAAAACCAAGTCGAAGTCACTTGGGCACCTCTTGAAATGATGCAAAAACCAACGTTTCAGGACGGCACAATGATTCACGTAATCCACGAAATGACGTCTTGAGAGATTCTCAAAGGAGTGGTCATGCTTAATGGATTTCCGATAGTATTCCCTCGAGCACACAAGCAGAAGTTCTTCCCTATAGATTGTCAGCGTGGATACTGGAGAGCTTTTTTTATAGGCGTGACCATGGTCCACAAATGCAAGGTCGAGATGATTAGCGACCAGTTGGTCAAGAAGTTTTGAGGGAGTAGCAAGCGTGATTTCAAACCGCACCATTGGGTAGGCTTGCCGGAATTCGGCCAGCACTTTTGGAAGATGATTGATGCCGAATTCAACAGGAGCACCCATTTTGAGCGCCCCACGGGGGCTGTTGCTGTCTTCTTCCATGTCTTTTAGCGTGTCAGAGATGTTCTGCATAAATGGCGCAATCGCCCCAAACAATTTCTCTCCCGCCCTGGTTAGAATGATGCTCTTATTGGTTCGCATGAATAGCGACGCCTTTAGTTCGCGTTCCAGAGCTTTGATGTGTTGGCTTACCGCAGAACCTGTGACATGCAATTCCCTTGAGGCTTGCAGCACGCTCTTATGCTTGCAAACAAAATAAAAGACCTTCATTTGATCCATGGGGTTATGCGGAAGCGGTCACCCGATCTTATGCCGAAGAGCACTCCGACACCGAACCTTACGGGTTCGGGGAATGCAATGGACTTCCATCGTGTCGTAACTTTATTAAAATGTCCGCTTTGACCGAATAGAAATGTCCTCTCTTGCCATCTTGTAGCATTCCTTGATTTCTGTTCGAGGCTTCGATTAAGAGCTCATCCTTTTTCCGCCCTTGTGGGTGCAACCGAGACCAACAGCATTTTTTAGCCAGGGCGTCGCCTTTCTTCTATTTGTCGCTGACCAAGTAAAATTGGGAGTTTAGGTAGCCACTTCTGCGGGGGGGCGTGTGAACACTAGCCCTCTTTGCGTTGGGCGCCTTCAGACTCGGGTGCATGAGCGGCATGTCCTGCCTGAAAAAGCGCTAGGCACATTTCCAAGCACCTCTCCACAAGTGATTGCTGCTTGTCTTGCAGCCTAATGCTTGCCTGTTAGTCCGTACCCGCATCACAAACCATTGCTTGATAACCAGTCTGTTCGTTACGCTGCAAGTAAGAACTTAAAATATGAAATTTTAGGATCCTTTTCCTCAGTTCTACGCCCATACCCAC
>JACQOU010000030.1 GCA_016207775.1 Deltaproteobacteria bacterium | reverse complement strand
CGTGGGTCGCCTACTATGGCGTGTCCCGCTATTCCCCTGAATTAATAAATGTATTGCGCCAAAAGGTTTTGGGGTGACTTTTGGGGCTCCTTTTTGGCCAGAAAGAATCTCTTGTCACATAATAATTATTTTATAATTATGTAGTAATGCAATCGTTAAGCTTTGAGTGGGATCCTGAAAAGGAAGCTAAGAATAGGAGAAAGCATGGGATTTCATTCGTTGAAGCTCAAACGGTCTTCTATGACGCAGATGCGAGATTAATTTCCGATCCAGATCATTCAGTTTCAGAAGACAGGTTCATTATGTTAGGACTGAGCAACAGGCTCAGGCTGTTGGTGGTGAGCCATTGTTATCGAAGGAACTCCTCTGTTATTCGAATTATCTCAGCCCGTCGGGCAAATAAGAGGGAGCAAGTAACTTACAAGGAGAACGTGTCATGAGAAAGAACTATGATTTTTCGAAATCGATAAAGAATCCATATGCTAGACGGCTCAAGCAGCAGATCACAATCCGTTTGGACAAAGAGGCCATAGATTATTTCAAGAAACTCGCGGTAGAGATGGGAATATCGTATCAGGTGCTGATCAATTTGTTTCTTAGAGACTGTGCCCTCTCACGCAAGAAGCCAACCTTCAGGTGGGAAAAAGCTGCATGATTCATTCCACCTGTCCGGTCTCACCGTGACGACGGCAGTGGCGTCTCGCTAAATAATTTCAATAACTTAGACGTTCAGATTAATATGGTCTTCTTCCCTTTTTCTCCCCATGAGCACGATTGAAATAATGCTTGAGCGATCTGGACTTAAGTGAGTCCCTTAAGTGAAAGGCCTCCAGTAACCAGCTATTGATATACTCCTGTGCTATAACCTTGCGGCACCAGATATAAGAACCGGTCTTGACCGAAGTTGGCCTTAAACTTCCAACCACTCTTGAGTGAGGCGGCCGGGAAGTAGGCGGGCAGGGTTGATCCGTCGTTCATGTCATACCCACCCGTTCCAGCACTGGGATCGCCATTGAGCCACATTCCATTTTTTCGGAAGTACATTAAGTCATTATCAACATCCATTGCGATGCCAATCACATCTCCTGGTGCAAATCCAAAAGTGCTATTTGGCATGGACGCTTGATGACAATAAATTTCTGGACCCATCCCGCAGCCTACGCCACTCACACCGATAATTCCGGTGAGGGGAAGAGTTGCGATTGCAGAACCCAGGTAACTGTTATTGCTACCCGTGTGATTCACCACGGTGATTTCCCAGTACCACTTTCCAGCGCCCTTGCTCTGATCGGCCCTAACCACACCAAAGCTACTGCCAGAGCTTTCGATCTCAGTTCCATTTGACGTTACGGAGATCTCGGAGGCTTTGTCTGTTGTACTCCATTGGGCGATCGTTGAACCTGATGGAGCCATCTGATTGAACCATCCCGACGCAAATCCCGTGGGTATCGGGTACAGAAGTGCCGAGGCCCCGAAATTTGCCGTCAGGGTTCCGTTCACCGACACTTCAACGTCGGGGAATTGCTCCGGATGAGCTGGATCGAGGTCTATTTCGATTCCGCCCACCAAGCTCGAGGGATCACAGTTTTGCCAAACGCCATTCTTGCTAAAATAAATCATGCGATAATCCATATCGACGGCAACTCCAACGATATCGTTCGTGCCCCATGTAGCGTTTGTCTGCGCTGCGGAAGCGCTTTGATTGCAATATACCTTCCCATCGCGTCGGTACCCGCAGCCCTTGGTTTCCTTGCCTAAAAACTTGTTTGCCTTAGGCGCATTATTGGGTGAGACACCTATCGCATAGCTGCCGGCTGTCCCCACCGAATCACCGCGAACTTCGAAATACCATTTTCCGGAAAGTTTTCCGATAGTAGCGCGCACATTATCTTTAGATGTTATGCTCGTAGCACTTAAGTCTCCATTTGAAAGACGAACATCAGCAGCTTTATCGTTAGAATTCCACGTCGCAACAATAGCGCCAGCCGGAGCGGTGGTAACACTAACCGCAAAGGCAGAACCATTGTTGGATGCGGCAATGCTATTGCCGGCGGGATCCATGGCTTGCATACAGATAAAGTAATTTCCGTTTGGAAGTACGTTTAAAGTCTTTGAGGTTCCGCTGATGCCGCTGTGGGTTTGAACGGGTGAACCGCAACTGACATCCGTCGAAATAACGAGATTATACCGGTTTGCGTCACTGGCGATGCTCCACGATACATCGGGGGTATCATCTCCAACAGTACCGATGGGGCCTGCAATGCTAAAGGTCCCAGGAGGGATGGTATCGACGGTAAACATCGCTACCCCATTTGCCGCTCGGCTGTTTCCTGCGGCATCTATCGCTGTCACACAAGCAAAATATGCTCCATCGAGCAGACTTTGTGTCGTTTCAAGACCCGCTACTGTGACATCGACTATTGGAGAGCTGCAGTTGTTATTGTCGTCGACCTTAACTTGGTAGTTGGCAGCCCCACTTGCCTCCGTCCAGCGAATCACAACGTTAGCGGTGTTTACGAATTGAGATGGAGCACTGAGGCTAAAGGAACCAGGAGCTGTCGTATCGATAACAAATGCCAGCCTGTCGTTGCTCGCATCACGCGTGTTGTTTGCGGCATCAAATGCCCGGACACAGGCATAATAGGTGCCATCGACGGAGAGCGAATTCAGCGTTTGAGAGGTCCCTGTCAGATCGTTGTAAATCTGAGTCTGCAACGGTGAGCTGCAATCCTGGTTATTATCGATCTTTAAATTATATTTGACCGCACCGACAGATTCACTCCAATTGATAGTAGGCGTTCGGTTGTTGGACGGACTGGGGATCGAGTTAATCACAAATTCTGCCGAAGGGGTTGAATCCTTTATCCAGGTTGCGCTAACTTCGGTCTCATTGCCCGCATCATCTTTCGCTCGAACACAAAGGGTTTTCTGGCCATCAACTCCTAGGTTGTCGGAAACGATGTGCGTAACAAGCGGGAAATAATCCGAATAGGCTACTCCCGAGCAGTTTGCAGCGTCGACCAAAGCAAACCTGTACGCAACACCATTTCCCGTAACTGAGACGTTAATTCCCGTGGCGTTTGATACACCCTGTGGGAAACCGGATATACCGGCTGTGGGGGGCACGGTATCCTTTACCCATGCATGGACCGTGGGCGTGCTCTGAATGTTACCGGCCGCATCCATACCTTTTACGCAAAGTCTCTTGTTACCATCCGCTCCAGTTGCCTCCGTGATGGACTGAAACACTGGATCAAACGGACTTGAATAAGTCACCCCATTACAGTTCGTTCCGGTCTTTATTCCGTATTGATAGCCAATCAGGCCGTCTCCCGAAACAGCAACATTCAGGTTAGCCGCATTCGAGGGACTTGAGGGGGTGCCAGACAATATTGCAGTTGGCGCTTCCGTATCGATGACAAGTGGCGAGCCAGAGCCATTGTTACTGGCCTGCCGTTCATTTTGTGCGCTGTTAATGGAGGTCACGCAGACAAAGTATGAGTTATCTAAAAGAGTGGTCGGCGTATAGGAAGTACCTGTCAAATTACCCATGTCAACCGTGGAACTGCAATCCTGATTGGTGCCAATTTTTATGCGATAGCTGACCGCGTTCGCAGAAACGCCCCAACTGATCGTGGGCGTATTATCATTGGTCGGTGAAGAAATACTGCTGATGCTGAACTCGCCAGGCAAAGAGGCATTCTTCACCCACTGGTAAGAGGATGAACCTTCGTTTCCGGCACTATCGTAACCTTTGACACACAAGGTTTTTGGTCCGTCGGCTCCCAGCAAATCGGTAATTGGAACGCTGATAAGCCTTGCATCAGAAAAAGCAAGTCCGGTGCAACTTACGCTGCCATCCGCGACAACGTAACGATAATTCATAAGGTCAGTTGTATTTTGGCCATTTCCCACAACCACATTAAGGTTTTCAACCCCGGAAGGATTCGCGGGCAACCCTGATAACGATAACTGGGGCACTACCGTATCTTTCACCCAGGAGTGTTGTGTGGGAGTCGCTTGCACGTTTCCAGCAAGGTCGATGCCTTTCACACAGAGAGTTTTGTTGCCATCAGCTGCTCCAATGGAGTCGGTAATCGCCTGTGAAACTGGAATAGAAGATGAGTAACTGGCATTGTTACAATTTAGAGCATTCCTTAAAGCATATTTGTAATGAACTACATCGATTCCCTCGACCATCACATTGAGCACTGTTGCATTGGATGGGTTACCGGGTTGGCCACTGAGTACGGCGATAGGAGCCGAAGTATCAATCACGAAGCTGATGGCACCGTTATTGGATGCAGCCGTCGAATTTCCTGCACCGTCTTTGGCCGTCACGCATACGTAGTAGATGCCATCTGAAAGAGGAGAATCAAGCTGATAAGATGTTTGTATCCAATCAATTTTTTCGACCGGGGCAACAGGCGAGCTGCAGTCCTGTAGGGTATCCACT
>JACQOU010000200.1 GCA_016207775.1 Deltaproteobacteria bacterium | reverse complement strand
GATACATTGCTTATCTCGAGCCTTTTTTTTCGTTCGGACTGGGCATGGCTAAGACGGAAAGCAAAAACTATTTTACCTTTTTCCCTGGAATTGGAATTAGAGCATTTTTCCGGGAATGGGTTTCGATGAAACTCGAATTTCGCGACTATCTATATTCAGAAACTTACGAGAGCCGGGCGGCCGGAGGGGGAGAAGCCACAGCCTTGCGCAACAACTACGCGGTTGTGCTCTCTTTGAGTTTCTGGTTGCCCAAGATGCCTCGTTAATATGAGAACTTGAATGAAATCTATCGCAATGACAGTTTTGTTGTTGTTGACGACAACTCAATTGATGGCTGCTCCAAAAAGTGGCCCACTGAACGCGTTTGAACTGGGCAAACGGCAGTTTGAAAATGGGAATTTTACCCGAGCCCTCGATTTATTTGCCACTGCGATAGATCAAGCGCACGATTCCTCGTCACGAAGTAAGGCATTTTACTATCAGGGGATGGTTCTTTTTGAACTGGGCTATTATTTTTCGAGTTATGTTTCCTTCCGCAACGTTTTGCTGGGCGCGGATGAGAGAAATCGAGATGTCTACGAAAAGGCAATCAAGAATGCGGTTACCATTACGGATAGATTAGGAATGGTGGATCGCTCCGGAAAAATCCTTGAGAAACTGCCGGATGGATACATTCCAACCGCGGTAGCCGATTCAGCTCACTATGCGATTGGTGTTTATTTGCTTTTTAATGGTGAAGAAGATCGGGCAGCCGGAAGACTAAAATCAGTTCATCCTCACAGTGCTTACTATACAAAAGCGCTTTTCCACCTGGGCGTGATTGCAACCAAGAAAAAAGATTATAAGGAAGCAGTCTTCTACTTTCAAAAGGTGACTGATTTAACAAGGGGCAAGTCCGGCACGGAATCGATATCGGAATTGGCCCGGTTAAACCTTGCTCGATCGGTCTACTCTTCGGGTGATATGGAACAGGCTGTGGAGCTTTACTCACGCTTCACGAGCTCTTCCCCCTATTGGCTTACCATTTTGCTTGAAGCAGGTTGGCCGCTGATGAGGGTGGCGGACACAACCGTATCGCTGGGCAATCTTCACACGGTGCTTTCTCCCTTTTACCGGGAGGATTTGGTGGGGGAGGCGTACCTGCTCAGAGCGACGATTTTGTTTTCGCTGTGTCGGTATGAGGAAATGCGTCGTACGCTCTCAACTTTTTTCGCCCTTTATGATCCCGTTGTGAGGGCCATGCAGACGGAGTCCAGTCAGCTCGGAAGTTCGGAGGCGTATTACCGGGCTTTTTCGACTGAAAAAGGGCTGCATCGGGCTTTCCTCAATACAGTGAAACGAGATCCGGGTGTTGTAAAACTTGTCAAAACCCAGCGTTTGCTTCGAGACGAACGCCGGCAAATTTCACGTTTTGGACGAAACGAACAAATGAGGAGGATTGCAGCTGTTCTTGACGAAGCCGAGAAGACAATCTCTTCGGAAATCGGATCGACGCTCCAGAGATTGCATAAACGAAAGTTGGCTGAATTGCTCGATCAGCGTGAACAAGCCAATTATTTGAAAGTGGAAATCGTGACGGGTGAAAAGGAACTCATCGAAAGCCAAAAAGGGCTGCCGCCGAGAAGAATTGTTGATGTCGAAACCACTGTCGCCGCCGGTTACGATTTCTGGGCTTATAACGGAGAATACTGGGAGGATGAACTTGGTGCCTATGTTTACACGACCGAAAGCGCTTGCGTTCATTAGTCTGCTGGTAGGGGGGCTGGCAGTTGAAACTAGCTCCTTAGCAACGGGGGATTACGAAAATTTTGACCTGCCAAAGCCAGTTAGTATCGCGCCTGAGTCCAAGCTAGTCTACTCAAGTCCGAGAGTTCAGCTTCGAGGAAAGGGAGTCCGGATTAAGGAAGCGGGCGTCAACCACCAACAATTTCTTTTTGCGAAAGAAGCCTACATTTCGGAAAGACGGGATGAAGCTATCAAGCTGCTGCGGCAAGAGATGGACAGCGGGTTTAAGAAAAATCGCGACAACATGCTTTTGCGTCTCGGACAGCTTTATACTGAACGGTACATGGAGCTGAGCTACCGTGAAAATGAGGTCTACAATCAGAAGCTTGTTGAATACGAAAAGGAACGGCAAACCAATAAACAGGCGAAACCGCCGGTTCTCGATAACAAGCGTTCACATCGATATCTAAAACTTGCTCTTGATATTTTTATTTCGCTTGAAAAAGAATTTCCCAAACATCCAAAAATGGATGAGGTCACTTTCTTTATCGGTTTTGTGAAGATGGAATTCGGGGAGCGGGAAAAGGGCGTTAAGTATCTGGAGCGGCTTACCCGTCAATTTCCTCACAGCCGCAAGTACGAAGATGCTTTGGTTTATTTAGGGGATTATTATTTCGATAATCAGAAGTTTAAAGAGGCACAGGCAAAGTTCCAAATCCTGGCCGCACGGAAAGACTCTTCACTCCACTACTACGGGCTGTACAAGATTGCGTGGTGTGAGCTTAATCTGGGAAAAGACAGGAAAGCCCTTCAAACCATGAAAGGTGTCGTGGCTGGGTTGTCCGGAAGTTCGGAAGTGGCAAAATTTAACCTAAGAGATCAGGCACTCAAGGATCTCGTCGTTTTCTTCGGTGAAAATGAAGCAGTCGACGAATCGGTGAAATATTTTACAGAGGCTGTTGGAAGAGACAAAGCGCGCGAGAATTTGAAACTGATTGCTGAGATGTTGTTGTCGAGAGCAAAGGACAAAGCAGCCATCCACGCCTACAACATATTGCTCAATGAGTTTGGGGAAACGGTGGATGCGCCCAGACTGGAGCTGGCCCTTTTTGAATCGCAGGCCAGAATCGGCAAGACAAAAGAAGCAATCAGCGGACTGATGCGGGCGATAGAAAAATATGGCCCCCATTCCCAATGGGCTTCATCAATGCCCGCGGATAAAACCGGCCAGGTAAAAGAGATCCACGAGGTGCTTGTTAACGAGGGGAAAAAAACGGCGTTCTTCTATCACCACGCCGCACAAAAAAGTCTGAATAAAACCTATTACGATCTTGCCTTAAAGGTTTACAAGGCTCTTTTGACTCACTTTGATGATTTTAATGAGCGCCGTAAGGTGGCTTTCTATCTGGGGGAGATCTATTTCGCTCAGCAAAAGTGGCTTGAGGCAGCCAGCGCCTATTCGGATCTCGCCAAAATAGCCCCAAAAGATAACCTTTCGGAAGACGCTGCTTACAATGCCCTTTTGGCTTACGACCGGCTGACCGCACGCCAGGATTCGGTCAAGCGCTACAACAAGGATGAGCAAAAAGACATATCGACAGCTGAAGAGGAAATTCCCGATGCTGAAAAACGGTTCCTCGAAGTTGCCGAACTTTATATTCGAGACTACCCAAAGTCGACCAAGGTTGTAG
>JACQOU010000199.1 GCA_016207775.1 Deltaproteobacteria bacterium | reverse complement strand
TGTAACCACTGCGGGAGACGATAAGGGAGGGTACGAGCTTTTGGAAAGGCTTGGAATCCCGTTTAGAAAGAAGTAATCATGGCAAGACTTGCAATGAGAATTAAGGCCAAGAAAAGGCCGAAATTTAAAACAAGAAAATATAACCGGTGTCCACAATGTGGGAGGAGCAGAGCTTATCTGCGCAAATTCGACATGTGCCGTTTATGTTTTCGAAAATTAGCTCTTGCGGGGATGGTTCCCGGGGTTATTAAGGCAAGTTGGTAAGAATTTATGATGACCGATCCAATAGCAGATTTATTAACGAGAGTGCAAACAGCCGTTAAGGCGCAACACCGGAAGGTGGACGTGCCTGCCAGCAATCTCAAAGTGGGTATTATCGATATTTTGAAGAAAAACGGTTTTATCCGTAATTATCGACTCTATCGACAAGGACAAAAGGGGATCTTACGGGTCTATCTTAAGTATTCTGGCAAAAATCGGCCCGTTATTCGTGGGCTTAAGAGAGTCAGCAAGTCAAGCGGCAGAGTTTACGTTCCTTATAGCAAGCTCCCGAAGGTTTTAGATGGGCTAGGCATCGCCGTGGTGTCAACTTCCAGCGGCCTAATGTCTGATCAGGCGGCTCGAGAAGCCAAAGTCGGTGGCGAAGTCTTGTGTACAATTTGGTGAGTGTATGTCACGCGTAGGTAAAAAACCAGTTAAGCTTCCTTCTGGAGTTCAGGCTGTCTTTAAGGCTCCGATTGTTGAAATAAGCGGCAAACAGGGCAAACTACATAGAACCTTGCCTTCCACTATTTCAGTCGAAGTGAAAGGGGATCAGCTTTTTGTTAACAATCTTTCTGACAACCCGGAAAAGAGGGCATTGCACGGAT
Organism: Deltaproteobacteria bacterium; assembly: GCA_016207775.1. Taxonomy (GTDB): domain Bacteria; phylum Bdellovibrionota; class FAC87; order UBA2466; family UBA2466; genus JACQOU01. The sequence goes on along the minus strand of JACQOU010000199.1, from coordinate 3,023 downwards.
TAAGTCGCAGTTTGATTCAGAATATGGTTGTCGGCGTCTCGCAGGGATATTCTCGAGAGCTTGAACTACAGGGAGTGGGTTATCGAGCTCAAGTTCAGGGCAATAAGCTTAATTTACAGCTTGGTTTTTCTCATCCTGTTGAATTCCCTCTTCCCGAGGGGATATCTGCAAGCGTTGAAGCAAATACTAAGATTCTTCTCAAGGGTGCAGATAAAGAGCTTTTGGGTCAAACCGCATCCAGTCTGCGAAAAGTACGGCCTCCTGAACCCTACAAGGGAAAAGGAATTCGCTATCAGGGTGAAGTGGTTACACTGAAACAGGGTAAGGCTGCGGGCACTGCAGGAGGCGCAAAGTAGTATTATGGGTACGCATCTTCATCATAACTCAAATGCCAGGCAACGGGGCCGCATCGCACGCAAGGTCCGTATCTGGAAAAAAATTAATCGACGACGCGGGCTGAGAGCTCGGTTGGTTGTCTATCGCAGCAATCGGTTCTTGTACGCTCAACTGATTGACGATCTAAAAGGTCATACCTTGGTCCAGGCCAATAGTCGCGAGAAGGAACTTCAGGCGCTTCCTTCAAGGAAAAATTTGGAAACGGCTAAAGCTGTCGGCAAATTGCTCGGTGGTCGCGCGTTGGCTGCTAAAATTACGAAAGTTGTTTTCGACCGAAATGGGTACGATTATCATGGACGCGTTAAGGCTTTTGCAGATGGAGCAAGAGAGGCAGGGCTGGAATTTTAATGGCTATGCAAAAAGTAAATCCGAACGACTTAAGTCTCGCTGAAAGAATTGTCTACATCAACCGAGTGGCTAAGGTGGTCAAAGGAGGTAGGCGGTTCAGTTTCAGTGTGATCGTTGTGGTAGGTGACAGCAATGGTTATGTCGGCATTGGACTTGGGAAAGCCAGGGAAGTTCCTGAAGCAATCAGGAAGGCCGGCGATTCAGCAAAGAAGAACCTTTTCGCAATTCCTCTCATGAATGGTACATTTCCCCATGAAGCGATTGGAAAATTTGGGGCAGCATCTGTTTTGCTTAAGCCGGCTAGTGAAGGAACTGGAATTATTGCAGGTGGAGCATGCAGAGCTGTTTTGGAAGTGGCTGGAATTCGAAACGCACTCACTAAGTCGTTTGGCACAAGCAACCCTCACAATTTGGTGCGAGCAACCATTCTTGGGCTGCGCTCGATGAGACATCCGGATGAGGTGCGCCGCGAACGAATGACTGAGGGTAGTGTGGCCTAGCAGATTTATGGGTAAACAAATAGAAATAGAGTTGGTAAGAAGCATCAATGGAACTCCTCGCTGGATGCGAACCGTGGTGCGAACATTAGGCTTGCGCCGGTTGCATCATAGGCGACTTATGCCCGATAATAACGCTGTTCGCGGAATGATAAAGCGCGTGTCTCATCTTGTTGCTCTCAGAGAACGGGAGTCATGAATGGCTGAAGAAATGTTAGTAACTTTGGGGAACCTCACAGCCCCGCGGGGCTCTCGGAAGGAGCGTATTCGCAGAGGCCGGGGGATTGGTTCAGGCTTGGGAAAAACAGCGGGCCGTGGAGGAAAGGGCCAGACAGCCAGAAGTGGCAAAGGGCGTCGTCGTGGTTTCGAAGGTGGTCAGATGCCTCTTTACCGCAGACTACCAAAATTTGGGTTTAAGAGTCCTTTCAAGCTGACTTACGACGTAGTCAATATATCCGCGCTCGATTCAAATTTTGAAAACGGTGATACTGTAGATCCGGAAAAGTTGATTGAAAAAGGAATCATCCGGAAGAGCTCCAATGCAATCAAAATTCTCGGAGATGGCAACCTAGCTAAAAAGCTTGTAGTTAAAGCACATAAATTTTCAAAGTCAGCGATCCAAAAAATCAACCAGGCAGGCGGCAGCGTAGAGGAGATCAAATTTGGCGGCAGTTGAAGGACTCACTAAGATTCCCGAGTTACGTCGACGCATCTTGTTCACTCTGGGGATGCTTGCTGTTTATCGCGTGGGTTGTCACATCCCAGTACCCGGAATAAATACTGAAACCCTGCAAAGATTCTTTCAATCAAACCAAAACACTTTGTTTGGCATGCTCAACATGTGGACTGGCCAGGCGATGGAAAACGCTTCCATTTTTGCTCTGGGTATCATGCCTTACATCAGTGCCTCCATCATCTTTCAACTTTTGACGGTCGTTTGGCCATACCTCAGCCAACTTTCGAAAGAAGGTGAGATGGGACGGAAGAAGATTAACCAGTACACCCGGTACGCAACTGTGGTTATTGCCATAATGCAGGCTAGTGGCATTACAAGCGCACTCATGGCCGCAGAGGGAGAGAGTTTTGTATTTCTTCCCAGCGTTACCTTTCGAGTGATCAGCGTGATTACTTTGGCGGCGGGAACTGCCTTTATCATGTGGCTTGGTGAGCAAATCACTGAGCGAGGTATTGGCAACGGCATCTCATTAATCATCTTTGCGGGAATTGCGGCTGGCATAATGGGAGCGGGTCAACGGACCATTCAAATGGTTAGAGACGGTCAGATTTCTCCTCTGACCATTGTATTGATGCTCGCTCTGATGGCTGTCGTCATTGGCGTAATTATTTTCATTGAACAAGGGCAGAGAAGGATCCCCATCCAGTATGCAAAAAGACAGGTTGGTCGCAGGTTATACGGCGGACAATCCACTCACCTTCCTTTGAAGATAAATACAAGCGGCGTTATTCCGCCTATTTTTGCCTCATCTCTTCTGATGGCGCCTCTGACTGTGATCGCCTTTCTACCCCCCAGCATATACACAGATTTTGTTCGCGACATCATTCAGAGAGGCGGACTTGTTTACTACGCTGCTTACGTGTCCCTAATCGTTTTCTTCACTTTCTTTTACACGGCTGTCGTTTTTAATACGGTCGATGTTGCAGATAACCTTAAGAAGTATGGCGGCTATGTTCCGGGTATTCGACCCGGTAAAAATACAAGCGATTATTTTGATAAAGTCCTCGCAAGGATCACTGTCGGTGGAGCGCTCTATCTTTCAATTG
>JACQOU010000198.1 GCA_016207775.1 Deltaproteobacteria bacterium | reverse complement strand
CATCAAAAAGATTTTGCACGAGCAGGCAATCCGATGGTCAGTCAGAATCTACGAACAAGCCATTGTTTGTTCACACATTCACTTGGTTATTCGGGCAAAAATGAAAAGCCACTTGCAGGGTTTCTTACGTTCCGTCGCAGGTTTGATAGCAACAAAAATTACAAAAAGCGTGAAAGGGAAGCCCTTTGGTAAATTCTGGTTGGGCCTAACGTTTTCCCGGGTCATCGACTGGGGACGCGCCTTTGTAATCGCCCGCAAGTATGTAGTCCAAAATGCCAAAGAATCAGCAAAGCTTGTACCGTACAAGCCCAGGAAAAGCACAGTGCGAATGTCATGCTGAAGGCACAACGAAAAACACAAAGCACATTTTCCGACTCAAACACCTCACCAAACACTAAAAGTTGGAAGGCGCCCAACAATGAGAATGAGGCCGCTCGCTGCCGCTCATGCAGAATGAACACTTGCAAAGTCTCAAAAGGAGTCTGGATAAACTAGATACTCTTGCCAAAAAGCATATCGATAAATTCAAAGGAGACGGGCCATAGACCCGTCTCCCATCCCAACCCATAATCAAAGGCAAGTTATTCAACGAATAAATTGCCGTCTCTTAAATTGGCCAGAATGCGAACCAGTCTCTTTGCGGCCAATGAAGAGTTCTCTGTAAAGAGGGTGCACATATGTCCCTGTTTAAGAAATACCTGGCCATTGTCTGCCGTGTACTGGTCCTCCGTTGATGGAGCAACCAAGCACATCGCCACGCCACCGATTCTGACCAGCTTGCCGTGCCGAGCTCGATCAATGAGTCGATCGATACGGTCAATTTGGTGTGCGGTAAATCGGCCAAGAATCTGCGTATCACACTCACGGGGTGTGAAGGAGTCACAGACAAATTTCATCACATCGCCATCGCCGTAGACTACCACTGAGGTAAGTTGCTGTGCCGGAATCGGACTGACCACTGGAACTTCTCGATACATTAAACGAACATTACGAATTGAAGTAGCGGATGCAAACTGACTGACAATCAGACCCGCTAATAGAACAAACATGAGTTTTTTCATTTATTTCCTCCCAAATAGTTGCTTGCGTCTAATGCAATGCGGATGCCACTGTTTTTTAGGCTAGGCGACCGTTCGTACTGGTGCCAAAGGCAGGTTGCGGTTCCAAACTAGTACACCAACCATTTTGGATTGATGGGTTTGGCGAGACTGGCCAGCAATTGAAAAATGTCATTGCTCGCTAACCAAACTCTTTAACGGCACAGACGGGTGCGCATGGCTGAATGGCCAGAGATAGCATGGTTTGGTTTTGAGCGACCGCCGTTAAACTTGCCGTACCAGAAGAGTGTCTTGTTTGTCGAAAGTGACGCTGTCGTGACTTGTCGTAACTTTATTAAAATTTCCGGTTTGACCGAATAGAAATGTCCGCCTCTATTGCGGGGATTACTATAGCGTCGTAACAGGATTTGAACAGGCTGAGTTACCGAACGGATCGTCTTGTGAAGCATCATGGAGCATCCAGCCCTCGGCTACCAACCGGTTGATCTTTCTATCAAGGTCCTGTCTATGTTCGGACGGCCCCCCACAACCGCCTCCCGAAACCTTCGTACAACTAGTTCCTTTAAATAGAACGGCCCCTTGGTACTCCATGGTCGATAAGCATTTGTCTGGTGATGAAACTTCTCCTGACGCCGAGAATCGACCACAACTGGCCAAGATTGTGCAGATAAGCGACAGCTGAAATAAAGTTAGACATGTTTGTAGCTTGAAAGACATACTAAACTCTTAATAATGCAATGGTAATGCCAAGCGTCATGCCGCGCCTAATCTCAAAAACGTCTGACTTTTACGCGAGTCGAAACTGTTGAAGATCAAATACAGAAAAGAATGCGACAACTAAGAGCCCTGGGGCTGAGCATCACTTTCGACAAATGTTCTGACGAAATTTCTTCACTTCTGGAATGATTGTCAAATGATTGTCAGTGGAGGGGATCCGAGAGGCTGATGAAATAGAAATGTCCTAACTGGAGCTTTCAGAACGTCAGATAAGGCGTTTAATGGGCGCTGTGCAGCCTCATTCTCATTTAAAACGGTGGCCATGTGAATTCGGAAGGCAGGTGTGGCCGCCACACTCTGGGCTCGGAACGTGTGAGTAATTGCCCTATTCACGTTGGGCGCCTTCCAACTTTTGGTGCTTGGTCAGGTGTTTGACTCGGAAAATGCGCTTTGTGTTTTTCGTTGTGCCTGCCCTCATGTCAGAGGTGCTTGTCTTGCTACAAAGTCCGTGCCTGTTTTATTTGTGCCCGCTGCGCAAATGAGTTGAAATGCCACGAATTTGCTGACGGTGAAGAAAGAATTTAAAAGATAACTGATCGGGTTTGCTCCAAAGCTTTCAGCATGACATTCGCACTGTGCTTTTCCTGGGCTTGTACGGCACAACCCCCGCTGATTCTTTGGCATTTTGGACTACATACTTGCGTGCGATTACAAAGGCGCGTCCCCAGTCGATGACTCGGGAAAATGTTAGCCCCAACCAGAATTTACCAAAGGGCTTCCCTTTCACGCTTTTTGTAATTTTTGTTGCTATCAAACCTGCGACGGAACGTAAGAAACCCTGCAAGTGGCTT
>JACQOU010000188.1 GCA_016207775.1 Deltaproteobacteria bacterium | reverse complement strand
GTAGGTTTCATGCCCTTTTCCAGCAATCAGTACAAAATCTTCGTGTGTGGCAATGGAAAGGGCTAATTCGATAGCTGCTTTTCGGTTGCTTTCTCGATAGTAAGTACTTTTTTCGTGATCAATGCCTGCCTCAATATCGTTAATGATGGACTGGGGGTCTTCCGTTCGTGGATTATCGGATGTGGCCACTGTGATATCGCTCATGCTGGATACGATACGACCCATTTGTGGCCGTTTACTTTTATCTCTGTCCCCTCCGCAACCGAATACAGTAATCATTCGACCGCAGTGAGGGGAGCTGATTCCCCGCAATGCCGTTAATACATTATAAAGAGCATCGGGCGTGTGAGCATAATCGACAAAAATCTGAGGAGCATCCTTCCGAATAGAAACCCGCTCGAGGCGACCAGGGGCACCGCTTGCGTGTGATAGGCTTTCAAAAGCCTGCAGGAGATCTTGGTTCAAAGCATAGACGATGGCCAATGCGGTCAAACAATTGTAGACGTTGTGGCGGCCTACCAGGGGGGTTTTCAGCTCCAGTTTGCCAAGGGGTGTGTGGATAGTTGCCTGGGTCCCATCCCGTCCCAGGATGCAATTTTCAGCGAAAAAGTCTGCATTGGACTGCATAACAGAAAATGTAAGCGGTTTGCCCACGAGTCGTTCTTTGTGTAGTCGAAGTCCCCATTCATCATCCACGTTATAAACAGCAATAGGAATTGCATAATCGGAAAAGAATTTTCTTTTGGTCAGATAATAGTTTTCCATTGTTTGGTGATAATCAAGATGATCTTGGGTCAGGTTGGTAAAAGCGCCCACAGCAAAATGGCAGCCACCCATTCTTTTCTGGTCAATGGCTATCGATGAAACTTCCATGGCTGCGTGGGTGACCTGGGCACTGAGCATTTGGGAAAAAAATTCCTGAAGAGCAAGCGGATCCGGCGTTGTCAAAGACGATTGAAAGACTTTCGGTCCAATGTGGTACTGGACTGTGCCTACCATGCCGCTTACACAACCCATGTCAGCCCAGATGGCTTTCAGCAAATAAGCGGTCGTGGTCTTGCCATTGGTTCCGGTTATGCCCGCAAGCTTAAGTTTTTTTGTGGGCTCGTCAAACCAAAGGGAAGCTGCGTTTGCCAGAGTTTCTCTTGTTGATTTGACTAAGATGGCACGCTCCAACCCCTGGTAAACTTCAGGGCGTTCGACCACGATAGCGCTTGCCCCTTTGGCCAATGCCATTCCTGCATAATCGTGCCCATCAAACTTACTGCCCTTAATTGCAAAGAAGACTAAATGATCGAGCGACTGGGCGGTAGAGCTTTGGGTAAGCCCCGCAATCGGGGTACTAGTATCCAGATTCGAAGCCAAAATCTCTTGCGGGTTCAAAACAGCGTTGATGGGTTTCATCAAGGTATTCAACATCAAGGTATTCATAGTCGTTGGAGCGATAATTGTCCAATGATTCTCAGATCTTTGCCGCGACGCCCCCTTTATTATTGCTCTGCAATATTTTTTTGGTGTAAAAGTTTAGAATCCAGCAGTTGGAGGGGAAATGATTCGAGCCTGTTTGATCGCTATATTCTTAGTTTTCACTTCTCATTTAAACACTTCAGTAGCCGGAATTCCTTTCGAGGGAACCTATGTTGGCTTCATGAAAATAAATGGGAAAACGAAATACCCAGTAACGCTAGAGATCTTAAGGCGAGATATTGTGGATGGCGATAAAAGCGATCTTCTTGCTTTTCTGAAAGTATTGTTGGGCGGTTTCCGTTCACATGAATACATTTCCCAATTTTACGTAGTCTCTGATTACAAATGGGATAACAACGCTATTGCTTTGGATGGCAATAAACAAGGGAACGGACCGGATCTTTCTTTGGATGGGGTTGTGCTGGAAAATGGGAAGATCATTACAGCCAAGGTACGCACCTCCAGGGAAAAAGCCGTTGAAGGAGAAATTTCTCTTCGTTATCTGGAAGATGAGTCTGCTTCGCTTGCACTCAATTCAATTTATCCCGAACTTCCTGTCGTTTCACCCATTACCGGGCAATATGAAGGGTTCTGTAGCCGCTTGGGCGATTTGATTTTGCAATTGGAGGCGACTAAGGAACATAGCTGGGAACTGCCCACTCTTCGTCCTTTTGCCGGCTATCGAGTATCCGGACGAGTTGGCATGCAGGCAAGGGGCTGGCATTTTTTTAATTTGGAAGGAGACTTTAATCACTATACCGGCAAAATAAAACTTCCTGCATTAGGTGAATCAGGAAGAGAATGCACCGTCTCAAGTTCCGGGATCAGCTGTACGTCAGACTGTATTTTCGAAAGAAAAGAAAAGGATAATTTTCTTTCCAAGTTACTTGTCGAATCTTCCCTAAAACAAAACAAGAAAAAATTTTCAGCGGGTTCCGCCTTGGAAGCCAGCCCTTTAACGTATCCTTACCGCCAAGATGAGATTGGACCTGAGTACTTCGGCTTCCTTCATTTGAAAGAGCGGGATGCTTATGAGTTGATGTCTGTTGAGCCCATGTTGACAGAGTTAGGCAAAAAGTTCTCCATCGTGAGTAAAGTGTATGTTGGAGCGGGCTATGGCACCGATCCGATTGTTTCACTGACGTATAATACCGATTCCATTCCGGGGAGCTTTGATAATCATGTCCTTATGGCGGCGGCGGGCGATTCCATTATGAAGATTGATTCCTGGAACAGAGCGGGTGTGCGAGGGATGCTCTATTCAAAAGCATATGGTGGGAGAGTGGGGGCGTTCGAACTAATAAAGGGCAGTTACGATACCATGATCAATCATCCTGCCTTTGCCTCTTTCCCGACGGCGAAAGCCCTGCGCGGAATCTATAAGGGTAAATGGGACGATGAGGCCCGTGTGTCGATTGACATTGATACACAGGTTAGCGACAGGCTGTTGCAACCGCCTTATTTTCCTTTTCTTATCGGCGGGCTAGTCACGTTGGAGCTTCCGCACACGGATGTTCATGGCCTAGTATCTTCTGGCTTCTACGATCCTTTTACTGGAACCCTCACTCTAAGAATGGATACCGGCGCTACCCTGATGGGACGGTTAACCGATGCAGGTATTGTTGGGTTTTATTCGACAGGAGACTGCCTGGCAGCACCGTTTAGAGAGCAGGCCGTTCAACTGTTTCGTAGAATGAGCGAATAGCGCCTACGCATTAGAACCTTAGATTTTTTTGCTACTCATTAAAATACAGTGTGATCGGAGTGTCGTTTGTAACTGTTATTCCTGGTTTGGGGCTTTGTGCTTGTACGAAGCCGTTTCCTGCAACGCGAATCTTGTCGAGGTGGGGACCGATCCCCTGTAACGCTTCTCTCATGCTGAAGCCTGTCAGATCAGGCATGGTCCATTTGCCGTCCCCCGCTTCGGCAAGTATCGGTTGGGTGGTTTTCTGCGGCGGATGGGGCATTGCCTCGCCGGCTTGTGCGACAGCGGTTTTAGGAATCCGATCGAGTATCTGCAGGGCCCTTTCTGCGATTTTTGCGAACAAAGGTGCGGCAACTTGTGAGGCGTAGTAGTTGTGGGCCGGCTCGTCGATAAATACTCCTACCAACAACTCCGGTTTATCTGCTGGCAAGAACCCGACAAAAGAAGAGAAATACTTGCCTCCCTCATAACCCGAACCTGCTTCATACTTTTGAGCGGTCCCAGTCTTTCCCGCAACTTTAACTCCGGCAATTTTTGCCAAAGACCCGGTACCTCTTTTTTCCTCTGTCACACCAGTCAACATCTCACGCATGACCAATGCGGTTTCTGGTGAAAGAATTCTTTTGCGGTCCGGATTATTAGTCGAAGTAAGCTCCATCTCCTCCATCAGAATCTTAGGATGCACCCAATAACCACCGTTAGCGATAACGCCGAAAGCAGTCACCAGCTGGAGGGGAGTGACCGCGATTCCCTGTCCAAAAGCAGCGGTGGCGAGTGCAATAGGCCTCCAAAAAGGTTGCGGTTTTGGGGCAGAATAGACTTCGCCGGGTAGTCGCACCCCGGTTTTTGAAGTCAATCCGAATTGATCGAACATGTGTCTAACCCGATCAACACCCAGCGTTTCAGCGATACGGATTGCGCCGATGTTACTTGAATAAGCAATCACATGTCTGAGAGGTAAGGTTCCATACTGGTGGCTGGTTTCCGCCTCATGAATGAGTTTATTGCCTATTTTGATCTTGCCTTGCCCACAATCAACAGGAGAATTTTTGGTCATGAGCCCATTTTCAATGGCTTCTGCGGCCAGAAAAACTTTAAGAGTAGAGCCCGGTTCATACAAGTGGGACACTAGGCGATTTGTAAAATATTGCCTCTGATGCTGAGTGATTCTGTTGGGGTCGAAACTCGGTCTTTGACCAAGAGCCAAAATTTCGCCTGTCTGCGGTTGCATAACAATCGCCAGAGCGGCCTTTGCGTTTGTCACTTGAAGCGTTTGTGTCAACTCTTCTTCCACCAGATGTTGGATTCTCCGATCCACGGTTAGTCTGATGGCTTTTTTGGGAAGGTCAGAACTTGTAACTTTTCGCAGTTTTTCGGCGATATAGGACGGATTGCCTTTACCGTCTCGCCAAAAATGTGTTCGTTCCGGTTGCTCGATCAAACGATCGTTGAGTACGAGCTCCAGCCCTTCTAAGCCGTTTCCGTCCGGGTCCGTAAAGCCGATCAAATTCGCAGCAAGCTCACCGTTTGGATAAAGCCTTTTGTTTTCCGGTTCTACAAAAATCCCCCCCATTTTTTTAGCTGCAATCCGCCCGGTTAACTCTTCTCCGATCTGACGCGAGATCCAAACAAATGGTTTTGGCGAATTCAGGCGGTGCAGCCATTTTGAGGCAGGCCCGCCCAGAATCTTCGACAGGAGTCGCGCAGTCTTGGCCTTATTTACAACAAAGTGCGGCCGCACAAAGAGGGAACTGGAGGGGGCACTTACCGCCAACTCCTCCCCGTTCCTGTCAGAAATGGATTTTCTGAGAGCTGACTTTTGGAGCGTTCTTTGAAATTGGCGGTCGGCAAGGTTATCGAGCTGTTCACTTGGCATGACCTGTAACTGGACCAACCGAAACCCGACAAAAAGGAAAAACAAGAGAAACAGAACGTAGGTAAATGCTAGCCGTATCCTAATCCATTGACTGGAGTTATTAACCATCCGGATTCAAATCTTTCGGGCGATATTGCAGCACTTGCTGATACTTGGGTGCATGCAGGTTATAAGTGGCTGCGAGCTGGTCGAGTTTTTTCTGGGCCGTCAGCTTAAGCCATTTCACCCGCTCCATCGCCAGGGAATCTTGGAGGTGTCTCAGGTCTTTCTCGTGTTGAGAGTAGCGATAGGTGGCCTTTACTGTAATCGTGCGGATCCAAATGACGGCAGTCGACATGGCAAAAAGACAAGCAAGCAGGCAGTAAAATTCAAATTTTTTCATGAATGCTATGGGGGATGAAGACCGTGGGTACTCTTCTATTTTAGCACAACGGCGTACTCGCTATCCCACTTTCCACAATTTTTTCCACGCAGCGGAGCTTGGCGCTTCGAGAACGCGGGTTATTGTCGAGCTCGTCTTTCGACGGAGTAATCGGATGTTTAGTGATCCATCTGACCAACGGTAAGCGTAAACACAGGCAGGGATGGTGATCGCAGGTGCAGGCTCCTGATAGCTGTTTCAGCGTTCGTTTCGTTGTACGGTCCTCCACTGAATGGAATGTCAAGACGACTAGTCTACCCTCCGGCTTAAGGTGGCGGACAAGCTTGGGAAGGCCCGTTTCAATTTCAAGCATCTCTTCATTGATCAACATACGAAGTGCCATAAATAGGCGAGTAGCCGGATGGCGCTTGCCCGGCATCTTGACTAGCGATGCAAGATCCCCAGTGGTGCAAAGCTGGCCCGCTCGTACTCCTTCGACAATTCGCCTTGCTAGTTTGTGGGCGCCAGGAATCTCCGCATAGTTTCTCAGAGCGGTTGCGAGCTCTTCCGGCTCAATTTGGAGAAGTAAGTCTTCCAATTTCTGGGGAGCTGTCTGATCCATTCGCATGTCAAGTGCAGCGGAGTGCTGGAAGGAAAAACCGCGCGTAGGCGAAAGCAGCTGTTTGGTGCTTGCCCCCAAGTCCACTACGATTCCGTCAAAACCTTGGGGGGTCAGTTCGTCAATTTTTGAAAACCGTCCGTGGATTAACGCCAATCGATTGTCTCCACGAAACGGGCCTCGTTCTTTGTACTCTTGGATTGCCTCAAAATCACGGTCAAGAGCAAGTACGCCCTTGGCACCACGTTTGAGTAATTCCCCGGTATGACCGCCTTCGCCAAAGGTGGCATCCAAGAAGGTTTTGTCCTTAATAATACCTAACATTTCAATAACTTCATTCAATAGGACCGGTACATGAGAAAAAGATTTTATGCTATGCATAAAAAACACTAAATCCCTGTGACGCGGTGCCGATAATAGTACTGAGCGGTTTGATGGAGCGCGTCAAAGTTTAAGCAACATGGACATTAATCTAGCTTAAGAGGGCCCCTCGGTGGGAGGGGTTTTTGAGGTGTAAGTAAAATGGCGCTTTCGCTCTTAACCAACTTGCCGGCGTTGAATGCCAAGAGACATCTGGCTGATAACGCCATCACATTCGAAACGGCAGCCGAGCGGCTTGCATCGGGCAAACGAATTAACAAAGCATCCGATGACGCAGCTGGGATGGCAATATCCTACAGCCTTGAATCCAAGATACGCAGTATGCAACAGGCAAGTCGCAACGCACGCGACGCACTTTCCCTAATTCAAGTGGCGGAAGGTGGCATGAACGAAGTTGGCAATATTCTTATTCGAATACGTGAGCTTGCGATCCAGGCAGCATCGGATTCGGTCGGCGATGCAGAAAGAGCCATGCTCCATCTTGAAGCGACTCAACTGGGTGACGAGGTGAATCGCATTGCAAACTCTACCAAGTACTTGGGTACGAACTTGTTGAATGGAACGAGCAAAGATTTTACTTTCCAAGTGGGCATCGAAAACGACGAATTCAACCGCTTGCATTACTCCTCAGCCGTAGTCGACATTAGGCCTTCAACGTTGGGAATAGACGACTTGAGCTTTGAAACAACCTCCGATGCGCAGGACTCATTGTCTTCCATTGATTCTGCTATACTGCGCCTTCATATTCCAAGAGCCGAGGTCGGTGCCATTCAATCTCGTATCCAAGCGACCATTGGTCACTTGGCCAACTATGAAGAAAGCCTCACAGCAGCAAACTCACGTATTCGAGATGCCGATCTCGCATCGGAGGCAACGAAATATGTTCAGGCGCAAATCCAGCAGAAAGCAGCCGTTGCTGTCTTGTCACAAGCCAATCAGGTTCCCGTCTTGGCCTATAAATTGATTGAGGGTTAAGTAATTTTTTATATCGATCCGAAAAGTCAGGTGAGGAGTTATCCCCGCCATGGAAGTCAAGCCGGTTCCTACCATCGCCAACTACCAGGTCAAAGCGACAAACGAGGCAAGCGAAGAGGAACGCCGTCATGCGAAAGAAGAAAAAATGTCGTTCAAGCCTGGCAATAACCTACAGGAAGAAAAAGCAGACAGCCCGCCAGATGGGGAGACCCGTAAACCATCAGGGGTGTCTTTGTTGGTACGTCAAATAGTTGACAGTTCGAAGCTGGTTGAAATGCTCGCAAGGAAGTGCCTGCCAAAAAATCCACGCAAAGTATTTCTCCAGGTGCAGCCCAGGCCCTCCAACGACAGCGCAGATTCCAAAAAGTTAAACAAAGTACTTTGACCCCAAAAGGCCCTTGTTTATAATAAAGATATACTCTGTTTTTTCTTCATACCTGACTGATTAATAACCCAAAAATAGTTGTTTCGACGGGAGGTTTGTTTGGCTGGCGGTCCCATAGACGCGCTTTCCACATTGAGCCCAGAGTTGCAGAAGGCTTACCAAGTGGCATCGGCTTTCGAACGAAGGCCTCTTCAGGCGATTACGAATAAAAAGGAAAAGATTCAGGAGCGCGTGAATCTTCTCGACGATATCATTGGCAAAGTTGAAAGCAGTAAGAAAACTTTACCCCCCTTGGGTAGTACCATTGCTATCCGTGAATTTCTCGTGGCCAGCAGCGATGAAAAGGTAGTGACAGGCACCGCGGATAAGGCGGTTGCAGTTCCAGGGGCTCACCACCTCGATGTACTTCAGCTAGCCACCGGAGCCAGTGCACTGTCGAACCGATTCGAAGATAGAGACCAAACTAGAATCGGGACAGGATATCTCACCTTCACTACAGTTGCTGGTGAAACGAAAGAGGTCTTTGTCGACGATGACAACGCTACGTTGGATGGTCTTGCCAAAGTGATCAACAGTGCTCAGCTAGGCGTGAGAGCTTCGGTTGTACGGGATAATTCGGATTTGGATGCTCCCTTCCGCATGCTTCTTGTTCACGACGGTACCGGTACTGACAAGGATGTGGAGTACCCTGTGTTCTATTTTGTTGACGGAGAAGAGGAATTTTATTTGGACGAGTTCCGTGATGCTACGAATGCAAGATTAAAGTACGAAGGCATGGAAATTGAATCACCCAGCAATGATATTGATGATCTTATTTCCGGTGTGACTTTGAACTTAAAAGGGCTCACGGATCCAGGAAAGCCAACTGTCGTAAAAATTGAGCAAGATATTCCAAAGACGACTCTCAAAGTAAAAGAACTGGTGGAGAAGCTCAACCAAGTGTTTGCGTTTGTGCAAGACCAGAACAAATTCGATGATAAGACTCAGTCCCTGAAAACGTTGGGCGGTGATTACGGGATGAATTTAACCGAAATGCGCCTCCGCACTGCCTTGCAACAGAATTTCTTGGGTGAGCCAGGTCGTAAAATACGGTCCCTTAATGATATTGGGATTCAGTTTAATCGAAATGGTACCTTGGAGTTCAATGACAAGAAATTTGCTCATAGTCTTAACGAGAATTTCGATGAGGTCGTCGATATTCTTGCGGGTGATGGGATCAGTTACGGCGTGATTACCAAGCTGTCCAGCGCTTTGAATTCGATTTCCGGCAGCAATACGGGTCTGCTCTCAACCCAGCGACAAAACTATGCGGGTCAAATTTATAAACTGAATAAAGATTTAGAAGCCAAAGAAAAACATGTTCAGCGTAAGGATGAAATGTTGAAAGAAAAACTGGCTCGCTCTCAAGCTGCTATCACTGCCCTGCAAGGGCAAGCCAGCTTTTTTGCAAGTCAATCCTCAAACCAGGGGTTCCCGGCCGCTCTACTGGGCGGATAGGGTCATTGAAAGTTTCTGATGAACGACCAAGAGAGAAAATTTAGGGAAACGCGCTCGCGTGTGGATGCGTACCAAAAAACGGACGTTATGACCGCTAATCGTGAAACTATCCTGCTGATGATGTACTCCGCGGCCATACGCTTTCTTAAGCAGGCAATTGAAGCGACTGATAAAGGGGATCTTCAAGAAAAGGCCAGACTGATCACAAGGACTCAGGAGATAGTGAATGAATTAAGGGCAAGTTTGAATTTTCAAGTTGGAGGTGATTTGGCAGTCCATTTGGATCGGCTATATTCGTACATTACTAACCAGCTTATTCAGGGCAATTTGGCGAAGAATGCTGATGTGCTGAACGGGGCGTTGTCTATTCTTTGTTCATTAAACGAAGCCTGGGAGCAGGCAATTGCAGTGGTTAGGAAGGAACGAGGACGGGTAGAGAAGACGTAATTTTGAAACCCAGTAGGGGAGGTTACATGGAAGAAGTCCTTCGGTATCTCGAATTGAAGAATCAGTATTATGCGAAGTTCTATTCGTTAACATCTCGATTCTTGGATCAGGCCAATAGTGGCCGATGGGAGGATCTTGAGCTATTTGTCGATAATCGGGAAAGAATATTGGGTATTATCAGAGGATATGATGCCAAGCTATCTCTCGTTTTTCAAAAGCTGGAACTCAGCAACCAGGAGATCTGCTTTCATCGGGAAAGAGTTCAAAGTTTGATTCGGGAGCGGAACAGCCTGGGGCAGAAAATAGTTGCGCAGGATTTGGAAATGATTTCAAAGTTGGACGACCTAAAGTCAGATACCATAAAAGAACTCAAACGAAGTATGGAGACATCTCAGCAACTGAACTCTTTTTCGGCTGGCCAGCCACCGAAACATTCATTAAAGGCCCGCCGGTTCGCTTAGCATAGCATAGCATAGCTTAGCATAGCTTAGTGCCGCACAAGATCCCTCAAGCTTTTTATCATTGATTACCGTCAATTTTTTGTCTCTTTGTTTGGAGCTTGACGGTCGTGAATGGGGGCGGACTGCTTTTCCGTAACAATTATCTCCGGATAAGCCGTTGCCCCAAAACGCCTGGGTGGCATGAAGATTGCTTTTTTGGTCTTTGCTACCATGGAGGCGATGACACCACAACCCAACCGCGCTTTTCTCGACGCTTTGTCGCAAGCTGAAGAAGTGCGCATCCGGGAAGTTCCCCTTTCAAAAAGGAATAAGCTCGTTTTTTCTCTCCAGGAGATACTTCGGGACTTTGACGGTCAGTACCATACTGATACGCATCGAGCTTATCTGGTTCGTCTGAAAGTTAAGCCTTCTCTGCCCAATGAGGCACCCTTGGAGAAAGTGAGCGAGGATGAGTGGAGCCATTACGCCGACCTACTCATCGAGAACGGTGATTATCTTCTTGCAAGAAATATTTTCTCATATCAGTTACAAAGAGACCTAAGGGATCCCAGAGCGTTAAAGGGGTTAGGGACTTGCCTGTTTAAGTTATCCGATAAGGCTGCGGCAAAAAAATGTTTTAAGGCGCTTTGGGAGCTTCACAGGCAACCAGCGGCCTTATGTTGGTTAGGATTTTGTGCCCTTGCAGAACACGACGATGAGCAGGCACTTGAGTACTTTAATCAAGCTGCCCATGGCGAACCCAAACACCTTACCGATAATGAGCGTTTTGAACTGTATAAAGAGCTAGGGAATTGTTTTGCTAGAATGGAAGAATTTTCAAAAGCAATCGATGAATATGAAAAGGCAGCCGCCATCAATCCGTCCTCTGATACTCTCTTTGTTAATAGGGGCACTGTAGAACTTCATCGCAACAATCTGGCTTCAGCAGCTGAGTTTTTTAAAAAAGCGGCTGAACTTAATCCAAAGAATTCCAAAGCCATTTGCGGTTTGGGGCTTGTGGCGATGACCGGGGAGAATCTGGATTGTGCAGAAACGGAATTCGAACGGGCGTTGGATATAGATATTTGCAATACTCCTGCTCTCTTTCAGCTTGTTTCCATATCGCACGTTAAAGGAGATTTCACCCGGGTCAAGCGGCGTCTCAGAGCTTTCCTGTTAAACGAGCCGAAAAATGTGCAGGGTAGATATTTGTTGGGGGCTATCTTGTTTAAAGAAGGTGCATGGAAGGAATCAGAAAAGGAAGTGGATGCCGTACTGGCTTTACAGGTAAACCATATTGAAGCAAACCGCCTCAAAGAGCAGCTCGTTCTTAATAAACATAGAAGCTAACAAAACTATCGAAGGAGTCGCTATGACGGTCGTGAGAGTGGACGATAGGATTTCCGAAATAAATATGGACCCCAGTAAGACTAAAATAGGGGATATCCTTGATGCCGTGGCCTCAGCCCTTCCTGCAAACCGGATCATTACAGAAATTTTACTGAATGGCACCGAGCTTTCCAAATTGGGTGGAAAAGTTGTCTTGGATAATGATCGAGAAAACCTACACGACTTGCAAATCCACACGGCGGATAAAGAACTTTGGGTGGCCAGCGGCTTAGACATTGCTATTTCCAATGTCGATAGGGTGAAGAGAAGCCTCATTAGAGCTGCTGAACTGTTTCGTGACGAGAAAAACGCTGAAGGCAATCATTTTTTTGCGCGTTGTATTGACGGACTCGAACGATTTATTGAAGCAGTGACCATTACTCGCTTTGTGCTTAGACTGGACTTTACTAAGCAGCCAGTAGAGGGTCGAACCATGGCTGCTATCGAGCAAGATTTTTCCCAAATACTTAAAGAAATTATTTCATGTCAGGAAAAACAAAACTTCATTGATTTGGCTGATCGAATTGAATACGAGCTATTACCCAACCTCTCAACCTGGACCAAAGGGTTGACTGCCATGAAGATTGCACGTCAGGCAAATAGTTAGTTTATCCAATACCGGTACCTTGGTTTTCAGGCCAGAGCCATATGACTGGGCAGCCCAGGTAAGCGAAGGTCTCGCGCGAGAGGCACGCTCCCCCATTTATTTATTCAG
>JACQOU010000197.1 GCA_016207775.1 Deltaproteobacteria bacterium | reverse complement strand
TAGAACCGCTCAAAAAACCTTCATCGGCAAGATTCATCGCTAATGCCGGTAAATTAGCCGAATGGTACTGCGCGATATTACGAAAAGATTTTTGGAAACCGCCCCATTTAGCCTCAAAAATCATTCAGCGGGAACCGCTGGCCTTTATCTGTGTCTCCGTAGTAATCGGGATATTTCAAACCCAGTATTTTCTTAAAATACGCGATTACAATTTTTCTCACTCTTAGATTAGTTAGTTCACCTCGAAACACCGCGAAGTCTTCTTTTGTTTTCCGATCACGAAATTGAGTTTGTTTTTGCCAGCCTGGAAATCTTTCAGAGAGTGCAAAGTCAGAAAATGAGCCCAGATCAAGCGTCCTGACATGCCGCCTTCCTTTACTGTCGTAGGCAGACAACATGGCCGTATTTTCAACTGTTTCGTTGATTGTGCGTTTGAGACCTGAGTGTTGTTTTTGCAAAAGCTCAACAAAAGCGTTGTACTCGGTATCACTACCAAAGACTTTTCGGTTTTCAATATTACTCACTTGTTCGGCAGTAAGATACAGCGCATTCTTGCTGGGATCTTTGTCGATTGGAATAGTTACAGTGATCTCTAGTATCTTGTCGGAAAAAGAGCCACCCAACTTGCACATATGGTCTACGAGTTCGCGTTTATTGAGTCTGCCGTCTTGGTTGGAGTCAGCACTATTAAACCGTTCCTGACTGCAGAGCAGGTCCATCAAAAACGTCGCTCCTTCTTCAACCTGTTGTCCAATAGGTATACGCCCATATTCCTTTGCTCGGCATGCCGCCCCCACGCAGAATTCTGACTTATCGGTTAGGCATCCCGAGTGACAACTGGAAAAATAAAACTGCGGCACTTTGTTTCCAAATCCTATAGTAATCTCCCCTAGAAGCTTTCTTGAATCTAATAAGTCTTCCTTTACATTCTCAACATCTTCTCCCCACTCATCACCGTAATAGCCGCTCTTGGTGATCCGCCATCCCCCTAATTTGGTTTTATCAATTAGATAAGGAACAAAGTGTGCCCTAGTTTTCCCTTCAAGCCTAAGTGGGAACACATGTTGTTCGTTAACAGGTATGTTTTGCTTATCTAACTCGTAGATTCTAGAGCCGTGGCCGGCAATGAAAACCGGAGTGTTAGAACGAAGAGAATGTTTTAATACGGCCTGACGGATGAAGCCCGGATCCTTATTGATGAACTTCTGCACAGAAAAGCCGCAACCTTCCATCCTTGACGTAATTCCATCACAGAAACCGGAACTAACCGAATCTGTCACATAGCAGACCAAAAGCATATTCTTCTTCGGAAACTCATAACTGGAAAGTGCGCTATTAAGAGGACGAACAGATCGATCTTGAGACGTAGAATGAATGCTGTCCTCGCCAAAACATAGTGAGATCGATAGCAGCCATCCTATTAATATGCTCCAACACGCGTTCGACATAAATGTAGGGAGCGAATATTTTATGGCGCCCCTCCTATCGCCAGTCTGTTTGCGTCACAGTTCATCGTCTTGGCCATTTGTTCCCGAGACTGAATTTCAGTCGCCCAGTCCAATAAATAGACCCATTATTTCAGAGGCTTAGACTCAAAAGAAATGGCTTATACTTTGCTTAGAGATGCTAAAGGAGCAAGTCCAATGGAAAAAAAAAGAAAAAGCTTTAAAACGCTGGCTGCCGATCTGAAGGCCCTTCGCAAGCGCCCGGCGTCGCGAGGGCTGATCGATCGATTCAACAAACTCATGGAAGAAGATGAACGGATCGACCGTGCTGATCACGAGATTCAGCAACGGAAGAAGGTCTTACAGAAAGAAAACGAGGCAACCGACTGAACGATGGGCCGTGTGATTGCCTTCTCAGAATTCTACGATTATTACGATGAGGTCGCCCAAACGACTGGTTTCTTCAATGGTGCGCTCATTGACACAAACATCCTCATTTCACTTAGCTATGAGATAAAAAATGACCACGAGGACACTGCCGACTTCTTTGACTCAATTGCCGCTTGCAAAACTCGTTATTTTGCTACGGTAAACACTAAGGCTGAGTTCATTGAATTCCACCGCCGGCTAATACTGACTGAGAACCTGCTGGATGCGGTTGACCAACACTCGCAATGGCGCATTTCCACCCGAGCCAGAGCTGCCATACACTCTAACTGGGCAGTGGTGCGAGCGCGGCAAGCCACACAAGGCTCCGATCCCATCTTTGGAGATCTCCAACTTAAGACAATCAAGAAAACATTTTCCGCACACAAGCACTCCGGCAACACAGGCTGGCTAACTCTTTGTTCGGATTTCATCGGCGGAAAGATCAGTGACGTTGAACGGCTTCTTGCTGCTCGGGGTGTTGAATACCTCAGCCAGCACGATTCCCTATGTCAGTCTCTCTTCATGCGAAAAGTAGATTGGCCTGATGCCGCTGCCATGATCGAACACACGGGACTTTCAGTTTCCGATGCCATGATCCTTAACGCTTTTCAGTGCAGCCGCTGCAGTTTTCTGTTTAGCGCCGACTTTGATATCGGTTATGCAACTCTTTCAGATTCAGCCATGAAAGACGTGATCATGCCCGATACCATTGCCAGAGAGTATCGCCATTTCCATTTTAAGCCCAGCTAGCGTCCACACACTCTTGCGAGATTTAGTCCAAACCTTCAGGCTACGATGCCGAAGCAGGAAATGATCATCTACTTCCCCAAATAATAGATATTGCCGAAGCAGACGCCTCCACTGCACTTGCGTTTACAGTGCCACTTATTGTCGGTTTGTGAAAAAACAAACAAGACCAATCGGTTGTTTGGCTGTCTCCACGAAAAACCCAACACAAAGTTTACAAAAATACATAGGTGAGAGGGGAAGAAGGGAACGATGCCCCAACATTCTGTGAAAGAGTCACAATGAACGCTGAGAACAAAAGACAGCGTGACGAGAAGTTTTGTTTACGGCAACTTTTTTGATCCATCGATAAAAGTGCTGAGAGGTCCGGTGTTTGTATGGGCGCCTCGACTTTAAGAGAGCAGATGCATTTACAAACCTACACAGGTGAGGGGGAGAAGAACGAAAACGGAGGAATTGACGTATGAAATACTATCTAAATTGTATCAACTCAAGGCCGCCTTCATGTCAAAAGCTAAACGCACAGGTTAATGGCCATACGGTGGCTCACCAATGAGTAGGTGGACAACACTGGGATCGGCCCTCAGGCCACGCGACGTAGCGCTATTTGAGTATCTGTTCATCAATCGAATTGCGATCGCAAGGCAAATAAACCGCGATATTTTTGGCGTGCGCGATTTGAGAAACGTGCTGCGTAGATTGAGGTTTCTCATCAAACGTGGTTATGTTCGAAGGATCGCCGTAGATCAGTCAGAAATGCCAAAATGGGCTCCATTTCTACTATGGCCATAGCCAGCCCCAAAAATGTCAGTGCAGGGTAAAAAACTATCCAGCTACCAAGCTTGAAGAGCTAATTCGTCGAGAAATTACAAAACTCGCTGAGGAAAATGGCGATTTGGACGCTTTTGTTGAAAAACTCCAGGATTCACTTCGCAGGGGAACCAAGAACATTGATTCTCTGCTCGGCAGCATAAAGCGGCAGCTTGAAGAAATAGACATGAGAAAGCGAAACATTCTTGCTGTAATTTCGGCAAACTCGGATGCAGCCCAAAGCTCAAGCCTGGTTACTGAGCTAAAAAACCTGGAAGAAAAGGCAGCCGCTCTTGAAGAGAAGCGGGAAGAGTTGAAGATCCAACGGCTCCAGGTTTCAGCCAATGAGGCGGATAGAGAATACGTTGTTGGGCAAATTAGGCAGTTTCAGGGAAAAGCCTTTGATCACGCGGATGCCCAAGAAAAGAAAGATGTCATACGCAACATTGTAAAGTCGATTCATATCCATCCTGAAAATGTAATTCGGCTTGATCTGTGGGCAACTGAGCACCATCCGATGCGAGGCGAGCGTTCTAAGCCAACGGAACCGGGAGCTACGGGTCCAGCCCAGATGGCAGACGGGTGTGCGCCTCCTCATCCCTCGCACGGGAAGGGGTTATCCTACCATTTCAGCAGCCGGAAAACGGCACTGCGGTAGCGGACGATTCGGAATCGGAAGGTTGGGAGGATGAGGTCGGAAGTTCACATGGCCAACAGAAAAATCGGGGCGGGGAGATTTGAACTCCCGACCTCTTGGTCCCGAACCAAGCGCGCTAGCCACCTGCGCTACGCCCCGTTTTATTTAAATCGTCGATTGCTCGGCCACTGGAGAATAATCAAGTGACCGATCAAAGTAGCGCTCGGCCTCCACTTTAAGAGAAATCATCTGTTCTTCCAACTGAAATCGAAGGGCTTCAAGCGCTTCGTCAGATAATTCTTTGTCGACCCATACTGGCTTTCCATAAATAACAATACATTTTGAAAATGGCCAAGGAAGATAACAACGGTTCCATGCCTTTTTGAAAATGTACCGTCGGCTTGCCGCCGCCGCACCCGGTATGATCGGCCTTGAGGTCATTTGCGCCAACTTCAAAATACCTGGTTTAACTCTATAAACAGGTCCACGCGGGCCATCAACGGCCAAAGAAGCACTGCAATCTTTTTTGTTACTGTTATCAATCAAACCCTTGAGCCCGCCAACCGCACCCCTAGTGCTCGAACCTCTTACCACATAATAGCCCAAAAGCTTGAGCATGGTGTTCAACATCTGGCCATCTCGACTAGTGCTCACCATCACCGCCATGCGGCTATGCGCATAGGCCCCTATCAGTAACAGCTCGTCTCCGTGCCAATGGGCGTACAACGCACCATTCGTATGTGCAGGCCTATTAATGTGTGCGTAACTCCATAACCGGCTCATTAGCCAGTACATGGAGCCAAGCAATAAACCGATTGCAGCCCTCAATAAAGCCATCCTCAACCGCTAACAAAATTATTCCGATGAGTAAAGCGACATGAAACACTCCGCCACAAAGTCAAAGACGCATGCAACAAAAACACTACCCTACTCCGCTGAGGTCGATCTCCGGAATTTCTGCGAAGCAACGGCCAATGAACTCAGTGGCACGCTCTCAACTATTATTGGAGAGATTGACTATGCGAGTGATTGTTCCCAGCTCGCCGCAAAAGAAAGGGCGATGGGAATTGCTATCGGAGCCGCAGAAAAAGCGCTCAGTTTAGTAAAAAATCTGAAGTTTTTTGTGTTGCAGGCCCAACCACATCCCGAGCTGATTGATGTCTCACAACTCGTTCTGGACACGATCGAATGGCTCGAACACGAGCTTGAGGCCAGACAGATTCAAGCTAATGTCCTGGTGGAAAGTAGTGTGTACGCGAATCTGGATCCATCTGCATTGCAACAAGCTTTGCTGAACATCTTAAACAACGCAAAAGATACCTGCAGCTCTGGTGACACGATCACCATTACCCTGAAAAAAACCCTCGAGTTTTTTGAAATTAGCTGTGTAGATAACAGGAAAGGGACGCCTATCGATCCTTCTGAATTATTGGCCCCCAGTCTCAACGGCAATGCACGGGAAAAATCCTTAGCCCTTCGACTGATTGTTTCCAAGATCCTAGTGGAAAGTCTTGGGGGCGAACTCCTTGTGCCATCGTCTACCGGCCCCGGAAGCTCGCTCACGCTTCAATTCCCCAGTAACATGATTGTAGCCGCACCCCCCTTTTCTCGAGTAAGAAAATCACGTCGTATCCGGCTTAGCTTCCAGGCTCGACTGACGTTGGCTGACCAAAAGCTACCCCTGGATGCTGAGATGTGTGTCCTTAGCCACTGCGGCTGTTTTTTGCGCCTTAGAACAAGCACCAAGCTTCCTATCATCCAAATTAATGATGAAGCAATGGTGCAGCTCCAACTTTACGGGCAGGAAGTGGGCATTGCCAACGCTCGGATAGCCAGCCTCTGCTGGACCGGTCCAAGCTCAGGCATTGGGCTTGAGTTCGTGGAATGGAAAGAAGAAGGCCGGCGGCTCGTTTCGGCGATCCTAAAAAGCCAGTAGAAAGAGTATCGAAAGTACCCGTCACCTTTTGAAAATGAGAAAGATGACAGGCACTATCCTTCCTTTGCGCCTTCGATGTTTTGGCGCTAACCTATTAGTGGAAGTAAGGAGCTCTAATAACGAATGAAAATTTGCTTTGTTGTCAAAGCGATACACAACCAGGTGCCTACCTACACGACTACCCACATGGCATTCGAAGCCCACAAGCGTGGGCATCAGGTCGCCTACACAACCATCAATAGTTTTTCTTACGGCACTGCGAATCGGGTATGGGCCACCGTGGTGAGTCCAGACAATGGACATTTCGAAAGCCGGTCACAATTTTTGACCGCTCTGCAGGGCCTTTCAGCCCGCCGCCAGGAAATCTGCCTGAGTGATTTCGATGTGGTGTTCTTGAGGTACAACCCGAACGAGCTGGAAGCTGAACGAGACAGAATCCGCAACCCCGCTATCGAATTTGGAAGACTCCTGAAATTGGACGGCGTTCTTGTTATCAATGATCCTACAGGGCTTTCACGGGCTGCAAGTAAAATGTACCTTTCTTCCTTTCCACCAGAAATCACCGCACGTACCCTTATTACAAGAAGTCCCATTAAGGTTAAGATCTTTATCAAACGTCTTAAGAAACCCGCTATCATTAAGCCGCTGAGTGGATTCGGCGGCCAGGACGTGTTTTTTGTTCGTAACCCCAACGAGATCAACATCAATCAAATTATTTCAACCGTTAGCAAGAATGGGTATGTTGTCGCACAGGAATACCTGCCGGCCGTAAAAGACGGAGACAAGCGACTTTTGCTGTTAGACGGACAGCCTATCTTTTTCGGCAAACAGGCAGCCATCTACAGAAGAATGTCGCCAAAGGGAGAAATCAGAAGTAACATTCACATCGGTGGCAAAAGAAAAAAAGCGGCCTTCACGGAAAAGGAAGCACAAATTGCTGAAGCAATCCGCTCAAAACTTATAACGGACGGATTGTATTTTGTTGGAGCGGATATCGTCGGTAACAAGCTACTAGAAATTAATGTCTTTTGCCCCGGCGGAATCAATAACATTAACGAGCTCTATGGTGTAAATGTGGGCAAGCACATTGTCGAAGATTTAGAAAAACGTGTGCGGCTCCGTAAATCACCGAAAATCACGCCATTGGGCACACGGATAAAACTCCACTCCCAATAATGAAAACCGTTCTTATACTCTGTGGCGGCAAATCAGAAGAACACGAGATTTCCTTAATATCCGCTCATTATGTTCTGGAAGCGCTGGATCGAAACCTTTTCAAGCCGGTTGTTGTAGGCATCTCCCGTAAAGGCAAATGGTACCTCGAGGATGAGAAGGCTTTTTTTAAGGGACCAGTCCGCGCCGATAAGATTTCTCTTAACGAAGACGCCCCATCAGTGCAACTGTCCCCCTTCACTTCGGATTCGGGTAGAGGCCTGCTTGATGTTCGGGGGAAAAAAATTGAATTCGATGTCGTTTTTCCCATTCTTCATGGACCTTTTGGTGAGGATGGAACGCTTCAGGGGCTTTTTGATATCGTCGGGGTCCCCTATGTCGGTCCTAATTGCGGAAGCTCCTGGATTTGTATGGACAAAGGCCTGACCAAAGTTGTTTGCAAATACTGGGGTATTCGGGTTGCTGATTTTGTTTGCATCTCATCGATGGCTGAACTGGAACAGCGTACAGAAGAGATCGCTGCCCTGGGTAGCACATTGTTTGTTAAACCAGCCAGGCTTGGATCGTCCGTTGGAATTACCAAAGTGAAGCGACCTGATGAGCTTAAACCCGCCGTGGCGAGTGCTTTTAAGCATGACAGCAAAGTGCTTATCGAGCGGGCCATCGTCGGGCGCGAAATTGAGTGCGCAGTTCTGGGGCTCAATCGCTCACCGCGTGCCGCCCTGCCCGGTGAAATCGTGCCCAACAAGACGATAGGTTTCTATTCTTACGAAGCAAAATATCTGCTTCCCGACGGAGCCGAGCTTTTTGCACCTGCCCAATTGAATTCTTCTACGACAAAAGCCGTACAGCAATTTGCCTTAAACGCGTTTCAGCGTCTGGAATGCGACGGAATGGCCAGAATGGATTTATTTCTCGAACATCCGTCGGGACTTCTTTATCTGAATGAAGCCAATACGATTCCGGGCTTTACTCCCATCAGTATGTATCCCAAACTCTGGCTGGCTTCTGGGTTAACCTACACACAATTGATTACCGAATTGTTAAATCTTGCTTTTGCCCGCGTGAACCCCTCAAACCCTTCATTGTAAGTTTGGCATTTTGTTTGCTCTTTAGTAAGGTGGGTTGCATGCGTGATGACCAAGCGGAATGCAAGGAACGTCGGAAAAGCTTCTTAAAATTCATTAAGGGCGCGGTGGCCGTCCTGCCGGCAAACCCTGAGAACGCTGCTGCTGATAACATTAAACAGCATCCCTACAGACAGGAAAGCAATCTGTATTATTTAACGGGATTTACTGAGCCAAAAAGTATTGCCCTTCTAGCTCCGAACAGCAAGCAGCCTTTCCAGTTGTTCGTCCGGCCGCGAGACAAGTCGAAAGAACTGTGGGAAGGAAGGATTCTCGGCCCTGAAGCGGCAAAAACACAATTTGGGGCTGACCTGTGCTTCCCCTCAACACAACCTCAACATTTTGACGACGCTTTTATCCAGGCCATGCAGCAAGCCGATCGGCTTTACTATCGGCTGGGAATTGATGACGAGATGGATCGGAGAATTTACCGGCTATTGGCGAGTGCGAGAGATCGGCTTGGCCGCACCGGACGGCCATTCTGGCCTATCTTTGATCCTGATGATGTCCTAAGCGACATGCGCCAGATTAAATCGAAGCGCGAGATTGAGGTTCTTCAGATATCCGCGAACATCGGTGCCGAAGCTCACGTGACAGCAATGCGATCGACAAAACCCGGCATGTTTGAATATGAAGTCGAAGCAATGCTTTTCCATGCCTTTCGCATGAGAGGAGCACTGACCGTTTCATTCCCTTCCATTGTGGCATCCGGCCCCAATGCCTGTGTGCTTCATTATGTAAGCAATGAGCGACAGATGACAGACAAGGATCTGGTGCTCATCGATGCCGGCTGTCTATACGAATATTCCAGTTCAGATATCACCCGGTGTTTTCCAGTTAGCGGAAGGTTCAGCAAGGAACAAAAAGAGATCTACCAGGCCGTGCTTACCGCGCAAAAAGCTGGGATCGCGCTAGCCCGTCCGGGTTCAACGATGATGCGCATTCATGAAAGAGTTGTGGAAGTTCTGGTGGAGGAACTGAAGAAACTGAAGCTCCTCAAAGGCCCGAGCAAAAGCATTATCAAGAACAATGAGTATCTGGCCTATTATCCACATAGGACGGGCCACTGGTTAGGTATCGATACTCATGACGTCGGCCGGTACTACCACGGCGATTATTCGAATGCCCGTAAACTTGCTCCCGGAATGGTTTTCACCGTAGAACCGGGGCTATATTGCCAGCCCATTGCATCCACGCCTGCAAAGTATCGCGGCATCGGTGTTCGCATAGAAGATGATGTCGTCATCACTCAAGATGGATGCAAGGTGCTCACTTCGGCAGTGCCCAAAGAAATCGATGAAATCGAAGCACTGTGCGCGCAGGCTTAGAAATGTTGTTATTGCGAGCGCAGCGTAGCGATCTCGTCAGCTCTTCTTAGGACTCCTCGCATTGCTATCCAACTCGTCGCGCCGCTTCCTCAGTTTTTCCAGCAAGTTGGCAAATGACTTTTCTTTCAAGAAAGCATCGATCTGCTCGTTGATATTCACGCTATACCGAAGGTCCTCGAATGCAACGTCGTCGATTAGCCATTTATTGGCCTTACGGGTTAAAAAATATTCCAGAATAAAAGAATCTTTCTGAACAAAAAATCGCGTAATTACATCCGCTGTCTGGCCTTTAATATCAATTTTGTCGAAGTGGTAAGTTGTTCCCCCGTCCCAGAATTTATCCAGACGTGTGTAAGCCGTTTTCACGATCACTTCTCGCAGAAGATTCTTAAACTCTTCCCTCCCCTTGGCACTCTGTTTTGCCCAATGAGTAACGCCCAGACAATCTCTCGCCACTCTATCCCAATCCAACGCAGCTTCGATTCGTCGTCTGGCCTGACCTTTTTCTTTTGGATCATTTATTTTTTTTGAAACAACAAACAGTTCCTCCAAATGGCCTTTAAGGCTCAGGGCCTCTCCCGAAAACTGTTTAGACTGAGCGGGTACAGAAACCGCATCCTTGGCAACTGGAGTGTTCGAATCCTGAGCGGTTACGCTGTGGTAACCGCAGACAAGCGATAATAGCATGACAAACTTTAGTTTCATTTTTCTCCACCTGTAACGTTTCCAATCAATTCATTCACGGCTTCCAACACTTTACCCACCGAAAGGTCCTTGAGGCAACGTTGATATCCATACGGGGCTCGACACCGTGGACTTTCGCAAGGACTGCAGGGAAGTTCGGTGCGCACCACGCAGACTCGATCCCCCAAGGGGGTAACGTAGCGGGGATCACCCGGTCCGAAAAGCACAACCGTCGGCACCCCTGCAACCGAAGCTGCCAAATGGGCAACGCCGGAATCGTTCGCAATGACGAGTGAAGCCTGTGCACAAAGATCCACCAATTGGGTGAGCGTCGTCTTACCGATTCTATCTTCAACTTTTAGCTGGCACCTCCTAAATCGACTGCTCCATTTTTCTTCACGTGGGCTACCCACTGTAATGATCCGGTAATCAGGGTACCGTTCTGACATTTGTTTCACTAACTCAGGAAAATACGGCCATTCGCGAAGGGGCAGGGCCGCTCCCGGCGCAACCACAATGATTTTAGCCCGTGATGTCCTCGCAGACCCAGTCCAATCAGTAGACAGTCCAATAGGATTTCCTGCAGCCATCCAAACTAGCAGCTCCATATAAAGCGATGACTTATGCCGCAAACTCTTTGGCCCTTTCCATTCCAACCCTTCTGTCAAAAATAAGCGTGCCGGACCCTGGAAATAGCCGATCCTCGACGGTATTCGAGCCGCAAAGAGCAAGCACGCAGAGGACAATGAGGCCGGCAGTGTAATCGCAAGGTCAAATTTCTTGGCTAAGAGTACTTTTGCATAACTCAAGATCTTGGGAAATGGCCGTCGAGCAGGTGCGATGGGTATCACCTCATCGAAACTTTCCAGTGGCAGCTCACTTAATTCCAAAGGACATAAAAGCGCGAGGTGGTTCTTGGGGTACAGCTGCCTGAGCCCACGATAGAATGGTCTGGCCATTACGTGGTCGCCAATCCAGTTTGGGCCGCGGATTAGAATCTTAGCCTGAAAATTCACAGAGCAACCATATCATAGGCACTGGATAGTATCAGGGTTTCACTGCATAGACCTTCACGCTCGCCGCATAATCGTTAACGTTGTAGCGGCTGAGTAGTTCATTGCGCTGGCAGCATTTCGAGTTACGTTCCGTCCCGCCATCCGCACAGAAATCCGTGTTTTCAGCTTTCGCATAAACATGAAGGTCAGATTGGCTGTCGACAATATGAACATGGGTGAAACCAGCTTCCTGAAGACCTGAACGGTACTCTTCGATCGGAATGGCACCGGCAATACATCCAACGTACGCCAACACATCGCTCGTAATTTCCGATGGCAGAGGTTTCTTTAATGCAATATCACTCACCGCCATTCGCCCGCCCGGCTTTAGCACACGTGAAATCTCCCGAAAGACTGCTTTTTTGTCTGGAGCCAGATTAATCACACAGTTACTGATCACACAATCCACAGATCGGTCCGCCAAAGGAAGCTTATCGATTGTTGCAAGATGAAACTCGACGTTGGAGTATGCTTTGCCATCCACCCCCTTAGCTGCATTCTTGCGCGCTCTTTCAATCATTTCAGGTGTCATATCGATTCCAATCGCTTTTCCACAAGACCCGACTCTATGCGCAGCCAAAAACACATCTAATCCACCACCGCAACCCAAATCGACCACGACCTCGCCTGGCTTCAATGAAGCCATGGCGGTGGGATTGCCGCAGGAAAGACCCATGTTTGCCTCAGCAGGAATCGCGGCCAGCTCCTCCTCCGAATAACCAAAGGCCTTGGCCACCGCTCGAACGCCCTCATGCTCGCTCGACAATTCGCTCTTGGCGACCGAACCATATTTTGAACGAACTGCTTTGGTAATTTCATTGCTCATAGGGATACTCCTTCTGTTTCAAGCCTTGGCCTTTGCAGAGCCTTTGATCAAGGAATGCAGTAACCCATTGATGATATCAGCCATTTCCTCAACCTTTATGAGGGAAATGCAGCACGCTCTGCCCCCCTTATTCCAAGTCATCAAGGCAAATTTGTCGCCTGGATGAATGTTTAGCTTCGCTCTAATCTCTTTCGGCAGGACCATTTGTCCACGCTCGTCAATTGTTACCACAGATTCCATTGTGTAATTATCGTTAGCTGAACATTCAGTAGCAGTAGATTTAGCTTTTTTCATCAGCGCTCCGTTAATCAGATAATTCTGATAATTCTGATTATACTGATTAAGTAGAAAAAATCAAGGGGAAGGGGTCCCCTCCGAAACCCCAAGGCAACCTCCCCACCTCCGGTGGGTCCCCTCCTTGAAAAAACGGCTACCTCCGGTAAACTGCTTCCGTGGCTGCATACGCGAGCAAAAGTGATATCGTTAAATCTCTTTTGATAACCGTTTTTCTTTCATTTCTTCTTGCCGCAGGTTTTGTACCGACCTCACAAAGAATATTCGAGATCGTTTGGAGACTGGTGGGCTTGGATCCAACATACTGGCCTGTGATTGGGCGTTTGATCAGTTTTCCATTACTTGCTTTTATTTTTTGGGCCTCCCTGCCATCCCCCAGACAAGAGCCAAGAGGAAAATCTGCTTCCTTCTTGGTTAAGATTAGCGTGCTACCCGTTTTAATCGCATTTCTCTTTGGCCTGATTTCAAAAAGGGTTTCATTGGTCTCCTTGAGTGGCTATTCCTTTTGGTTCGTCTTGCTTTGGTATGTATTGTTCGTCCCGATAGGCGAAGAATTTCTGTTTCGAGGTTGGTTTTATTCGGTCCTTGAACGGCTTTTCAAAGGGCGGCTCCTTACCCGCACAAACCCCCTTCCGATCTCAGTTTGGATGACGAGCCTCGCATTTTCCATCTGGCATTTGCAAAACCTGGCACACAATTATGATGCTTTTGTCACATTTCAACTACTGTATACGCTTTTTACAGGGCTGTGGCTTGGCTATCTCCGCTACATGACTGGAAAACTTTGGCCTTCCATTGCTTGCCATATTGTCATTAATGCTGCTGTCAACCTCATATGACCCAAGTCTCGTTGATTTTGATAAAATACAGTTATGGCGAGGATTCGAAAAAATGGCGGACAAGCCATCATCGAATACGTATTGATGGTCATTATGGTCGCCGTTGTCATTGCCATTACCATTCGAAGCAGCAACACCACCCTTTATCAATACTGGACAGGCCTCACCAGACAGGTTGCCTCCCCCTGTGCCCGATGCGAAACTCCACCAGCCCCTGATTTATAGACTATTGCACAGTGCGTTAAACCGTGGTACGGGAGGGAATGCAAAATTTTTTCATTACTCATACGATGTTTTTCCTTCTTTGCGCAAAAATCAGCGGCATCCTGATTCTGTGCCAGCTTGTGTTGCCCGTTTCCCTGCATGCTTGCCCTGCCCATCTACTTGCAGCGTTAACTCCCGAGGAGGGCTACGGGAAACAACTCGAAGAGCAACGCACCGAAACCTTGGCAGTCTTAAAACAGAAATATCCTGACATTGCGGGCATCGAAGTCAGAGTACGGGCAAACGCTCCCTCGGAATACGGTTACCCAAAAACAGCCGATGTATTTGTCCTAAAAACAGGTAACCGCCGTGAATTGCTGCCTAACACATACATCGCTTTTGGTGTCCATGATAGAACTCTCAGCGCTAATGCCCACGTTGACCACACAGTTCATGATGCGGGAATCAACAAGCTGTTGTTGCTTGCTGCCCTTAACGATAGTGCCACCTCCATTCAAATCTCTTCGCATTTGTACAATAAAGATTTGGCTACCTTCCTTTCCGTTCTCACTTACGGGGAAATTGATCGTAAAACGCTCAGGGGGTTCGTGTACAGGTATGGTTCAGATTCCAATCCCGCCAACCCCCAGTCTGAGGCTGCGCAAGTCCACGCACACTTTATCAATCAAACGGAAAGTCTTCGTACACCTGAAAGTATCCAATCGTATCGCGCGCGGCTATTGGGTGCCTATACGGATTACACACCGTCGGGCAGACTAATGAACACAACGGGATTCCGCAATATCACGTTTATGCAGATATCCTTTCACCCAGGGGGACATATAAGCGTTTACGTGCAGATCAAAAAAGGTGGCCCAGGTTTCGATCCCCCTCCCCGTATTGTGATTATTGACCGTCGAAACCACAGCCGTGAAATGACCCGCGAACTCTCCGCCGACGGAACCATTCAACTCATCGATCCCTGAGGTAGATCCCTAAGGTACCTAAAGGGTAGTTTTCAAGGTTTTGAGTATGTAGTCCGCTTCGTTGTCAGTGAGGTCGCTTGATGAGGGAAGATAGAAGCCACGATTCCAAAGTCTTTCGGAAATGGGAGCGCGCACTTGGTTGCGATATTCAGTGAGAGCAGGTTGCAGATGGGCCGGACAAAAAAAGCGGCGAGTTTCAATGCCAGCTTCTAAGAGCTTTTTCTGAACCTCAGCCACAGTCCACTTGACGGAATCTTTCAATAAGACACCGAACATCCAGTAACTATTTCTTGCCCAGGATTTTTCACAAGGAAGCTGCAGAAATTCCTGGCAGTCTCTGAGGCGCTCCAGGTATTTTGCCGCCATAGCTCGCCTGGCTTCCACCAGTTGATCGGCATTCTCCATTTGGGCAACGGCAATCGCAGCAAGCACATTGGACATTCTGAAATTAAAGCCCACTTGTTCATGGACGAAGCGCTTGGCTGGATCCAAGTCAAAACACAGATTGCGAAAATAACGGGCCTGATCAGCAAAATCCCTTGAATGGGTCGTGACCATGCCCCCTTCCCCGCACGTGATAACCTTGTTCGCATAAAAAGAGAATGCGGCAATGTCACCGATACTTCCACACATTTTGCCTTTGTACTTTGCCCCGTGCGCTTCAGCCGCATCTTCTATAACACGAGCATTTCGCTCCCTTGCCCAAGCCAGTATCGGATCCATGTCGCAGGGGTGGCCGTAAATGTGCACCGGCATAATGGCTTTCACCGTGCCCGTAACAGTCTCCAACTGACGGGGATCGAGAGTCCATGAATCAGGTTCACAATCGACGAACACGGGAATGGCCTGCAGTTGCAGCACAGGAAACACGGATGCCATCATGGTAAATGACGGGAGGACCACCCGATCGCCCTTTTTCACTCCTGCCGCCTGCAAGGCAAGCTGCACAGCTGCTGTTCCATTGCAACAAGCGATACCGTGTTCGCAGCCCACCCACTGGGGAAATATTTTTTCAAGCCGACTAAGAAAACTTCCATTGGAAGAAATAAATCCCGAACGAATCGCCTCCTGAACGTATTGCGCTTCTTTCCCCGTGAACAGTGGTCTGCAGACGGGAATTTGTATTTGTGCGCTCATCCGAGAAACAGTTTACCCGGGTCTAGTTTTTCGCGAAGAAGTTTTAAAGAAGCTTCTGCTGGAGGCTCGGCAAGCGCAATTTTATCGGCAATTTTCAATTTCCAGCCACACGCCGACAAAACCTGCGCCTCGGTGACCCCCGGGTACATTTCAGTTAACACCATCTCTCCTTCGACAAAGTCACACACCCCCAAATCAGTAATCACTTTCACAGGTCCCCGGCCCGGATGGCCCCAATCCTTTCGGGTACCTTGACCCAGTTTGGATGGGTGCTTCGCAACCATGCGATGGCCCGGACTGGTTACATAATCGCATTTTTCAACAAAGCTCTTCGGACTCATGCGCATAATGATCAGCAGCCTTTGCGAGTGGATAGCGATTTCGCATGCTCCACCACTGCCCGGCAACCTGACCGATGGATTATCGTAACACCCTATAACTGTAGTATTGATATTGCCGTAGCGATCTACCTGGGCCCCACCCAGGAAACCCACCTCGATGAGCCCTCCCTGAAGATAAAGCTGAAAAATATCAGCCTGACTCGCAATAGACAAAGAATCGGTGACCAGCGTCGGATCACCGATAGAGACAGGCACACGAGTAGGCACCGTGCCCACCGCGCCCGATTCGTAAATCATAAAAAGATTCGGCGCATGCGTCACCCGCGCAAGATTACAAGCCAGGTTTGGAAGCCCTATCCCCACAAACACAATTTCGTTATCCTTAAGCTCTTGTGAAGCACGCACAGCCATCATTTCCGAGGAGGTCCAATTAGTAGCCATAGTCCACCCCCTCGCACATTCGTGCTTTCGCTTTCAGCCTTTCAACCAGGTTCGATCCCATTTTTTTCACATAACCGTTGCGATCCTTTACCCCAAAGACAAACTCACCCAGATAATCCTGATAAGTTTTTGGATCGCGGGAAATCTTGTCCCAACTGACATAGAAGTCATTGTCTCGATCATAATAGCCTTGAACATAACTGGGATGGCAGCCCCAAGGCTCATGCACAACATGGTCCACTAAAATTCCAGGCACCAGCGTTCGATTAGGATCCGTACGCAGCAACGAAGTATCGACGATTTCTTCAGCCACAACGATGACTCTGCTGGAGGCAAAAGCCACTTCCTTTTGTGTCCCGTACAGTCCCCAAACCTGCGCATTTCCCATTTTGTCTGCACGCTGGCAGTGCACAACGGCCACATCCGGATTAAGGGCGGGCACCGTGGCCAGCTCTTCTCCTGAGTATGGACATTTTATAAAGCGAATATCCGGGTTCGTATCGACGATATTGGAGCCCTTGAAATTCTTAAGCGGCATAAAAGGAAGATTTGCACTACCTGCCAACAGACGTGCCACCATGGCAAAGTGAGTGTACTCTTCAAGCTCAACCCGAGTAGTGGATGTCTTTTCCGACTTTCTCCTTAGAGCATGAAGGCTTCCAACACCAGGATTTCCCGCCCAGCTAAAAACCAATTTCTTAAAACAATTGGCTTCCAGCATCTGGTCATAGATAAGGTCAGGTGTCAGTCTTATACCCACCAGGTTTTTAATACCCTGGCGAATAATTTCATGAGCAGCTGCAAAACAAATCAGATGAGTAAAGCCGTCAATCAACAGACTGTCGCCCGGATGAATGGACTCAGCAACCGCCTCATTCATCGAACAGATTTTATTGTCTTTTATTTTAGCTTTTCGAGTTCGTTCAAACATTGGTCTAGAATCTCCAAACCCACTTCCAACTCTTCGGAAGTAATCACCAGTGGTGGAGCAAATCGAATAACCGATTGCCCACAACCCAGAAGAAGAAGCCCCTTAGAAAAAGCTTTTTGCTCAAGCTGCGCCTTAAATTCGGGTATTGGCTCGCCCGTTTTTGGGTGGGAAAATTCGCAACCCACCATGAGCCCAACCCCCCGGATATCGCCGATAACCGCATGCTTCTTTTGGAGTTCCGACAAGCCAGCAATAAGCATTTCGCCGTTCTTTTGAATCTGCGGCAATAGTTCATCCACAACATCCAAAGTTGCAAGCGCCGCTTCACAGCAAACGGGGTTTCCCGCATTCGTACTTCCATGACTTCCGCGCGGCCAGCTCATAACTTTTTCTTTGGCAACAATCGCGCCGATGGGCATGCCCGATCCCAGGCCTTTCGCTGACACATACACATCGGGAGCTATGTCAAAATATTCGGAAGCAAACATTCGACCCGTTCTTCCCACGCCCGATTGCACCTCATCAAACACAAGAAGAATGCCATGCTCATCACAGATGTGTCGAAGATCGGCGAGGAACTTTCGAGGGGGCATGACATAACCGCCCTCCCCCTGAATCGGCTCAATAAATATCGCGGCCACTTCCTTGGGATCCATGTGATTTTTGAACCAATCTGTTTCGAGCTGGTTGGCACAGATGCAATGGCTCTCGCAATCTTTCTTTTCCTTTCCATAATAGCAACGATACGGCGAAGCATAAGGAAGATGCAAAACGCCAGGCAACAACGGACCAAAGAATGCACGCTGACCCACTTTTGACGACGTGAGTGAGATGGCCCCCAACGAACGCCCATGAAACGCACCTTTGAAAGCAATTAAGTAAGGTCTTTTTGTGTGGTGGCGCACCAGCTTGATGGCGCCTTCTATCGCTTCTGTTCCTGAGTTGGTCAAGAAGACCCGCTTTTTCCCCATTTTAGGAACGTAAGAAGCCAGCCTTTCACACAAGTCGGCGAAACTTGCATAGTAG
This sequence comes from Deltaproteobacteria bacterium, assembly GCA_016207775.1. Taxonomy (GTDB): domain Bacteria; phylum Bdellovibrionota; class FAC87; order UBA2466; family UBA2466; genus JACQOU01. Next base: position 3,790 of record JACQOU010000197.1, on the reverse strand, counting down.
AAATCCGTACTACAAATATGCAAAAACTTCGTGCTTGCTTGCTGAATGGCTTTGACCACCCGAGGGTGCGAATAGCCGGTCGAAGCAACCGCAATACCACCCATGAAGTCCAGGTAACGGTTTCCATCGACGTCATAAACCCAGCTTCCCTCCCCCCGCTCAATCACCAATGGGTACTCTTTAATGTAGGATGGAGATGAATACGCTCCGTCTTTGGCAATGATTTCTTTCGCCTTCGGGCCAGGCGGGGCCACCTTGATCTCGGGTCTTTGAAGCATTGATCACTCCATTCGGGTCTGGGATTGTTCTCGCATAAACTGAGCAACGTAATACGGACCGCATCCGCCTTTTCCCGTGGAGCCACTCCCTTTCCAACCGCAAAAGGGCTGAACACCAGGCCACGCGCCTGTGGTCGCGCCCGTACCCCGGTTGGCATACAGGATGCCTGAGTGCATCTTGTCCATGAAGGTATCGATTTCCTCTTTCTTGGCGCTAAAGATACCGGCAGTTAAACCGTAGTTAGCTTGATTGGATTGCTCGATCGCATCTTCCAATTTTTCAAATGTGTCGACGGCCAAGAAGGGGGTAAAAAGCTCATCCCTGAAAAACCGATGCCCCCTTGGAACTTCAACAATCGTCGGCTGGGCAAAATGCCCCTTGGCAAGCTTGGGATCTTTTCGGATATCTTCTCCACCGCAAAGAATCTTGCCATCTTTTTTCGCTTCTTGAATGGCTGAAAGGTGGGTCTTCAGCGAGCGCTCGGTAATCAGTGGTCCCATGAAAACGCTCTTATCGGTGGGATCGCCAATCACCGTCGTCATTGTTTTTTCGCAAAGCCGATCCAAGAAATCCTCTTTTATCTTCTTGTGAACATAGATGCGGGATAGAGCACTGCATTTTTGGCCGGTAGCTCCAAAAGCGGAACGCCAGCATCCTTCCACCGCTTTAGTCAAATCTGCACTTTCACAAATAATCGCCGGGTTCTTTCCTCCCATTTCCAAAATACAGGGCTTGGGATGGGCAGTCGAAAACTCCCGCATGATCTTCATCCCCACTTCATAACTACCGGTAAACACTATCCCGTCCACTGCTCGATGACGAATAAGCACATCGCCCATTTCGGAACCTGTTCCGTGCACCACCTGCAGCACCCCTTCTGGAAGACCCGCATCGCGCATACATTCATAGAACTTTTGCGAGCACCAGGGGGTTTCACGGCTTGGCTTTAACACCACAGAGTTTCCACCCAATAGTGCGCCCCCACACATTCCGGCGACAAGCGCCAGTGGGAAATTAAAGGGCGCTACCACAAGAAAAACCCCAAAGGGTTTTAGAATGCTTACCGCATTTTCATTTGGGGAAAGCTTTCCCATCGGCTTAACAAAACCATTCGCTTCTTCGAGCTGACCCGCGTAATAGCGAAGCAAGTCGGCCCCTTCTTCAACATCTCCGAGGCACTCCAAACGGTTCTTCCCGCATTCAAGCCCCATACAGACCGCTATCTCAAGCCTTCGCTCTGAAATAAGGTCCGCCGCCTTTCGCAAAATTCGTATGCGTTCTTTCCAGTTGGATGGATGACCCCATGCAACCTGGGCTCCTCGCGCGATCTCCATCATCCTATCCATTTCTTTTGAAGGCGTCTTATGAAACCGGCCGAGAAGTTCATCCGTATTGGCAGGGTTGAAGTCTTCGAGGAACTGACCACTTGTTCCTGCCTTCCCACCCATCCAATAGGGGTACTCTTTACCAAGTCCCAATCGAACTTTGGCTAAAGTACTATCGAACTCCTTATGGAGCTCGCTCATGTCTGCATTAAGAACAGAGTAGGTAATTCGGAATGCCATAGCTCCCTCATCCTGTCAGGTTCTAATAATGGACCCGACAATAGCACAACTTTTGGAGAAAGGACAAAGGCTGGCAGTGCCCCCGGGGGGGCGTATGAGATAGGAATGGACTTACGACAGAGCCCGAACAAACTTAAGAAATGCGGCCCTGTCCCCTCATGATCTCAACGGCTTGTTTTTTTCTTGTCGGTTTTTTGCATCCACTTTTCGATTAGTTTTCTGAAGTCGGAAGATTGTTCTTTAATAGAAAAAGAAAAACGTGATGGTTGGCGAACATGAATCGTTCCATAAGACTTAGGTAAGATTTCATACTCGCTGAGAAACCTGTCACTGTTGAATTTGATTTCTCCATACTTTTCATTTGCCGCTTTAGAGATTTTGTCTGCCAGTTCTTTCCGAAGCGGGAACGCAATTGGAGCGATGCTTTCGTAAAAAGCATCGGATATCCGTTTCCCGTCCAGCTTGGCAACAGACTGCTCCCGCGCGCCTGAAACTGCCTGAAAATCGAGTTGATCACGATCAATACCTCCCTCTGCCTGATCGTATGCATCGAACGCCATTAAGAATACCCACCTATCAAAAGGACAAAAGACCGTCTTATTGTCTTCAAGTTTCTTAAAGAGCGCACCCCGATTAGACTGCAGTGTTTTCATTAGCTCTGCGTAAGCGCGGCCAGCGGGCCTTCCTCCGATACGAATGCTGGCTGCGATTTCGTTCAGCCACCCCATATCGCCATTGCCACCAAAAAATTCCAAGTTCATTTGGTTAGCAAGAGCAGTGGCCGAAGGAAGGTCTGGATTGTTTACGGGCGGTTCCGTACTCTCAGGCTCGATGACATCCGTTTTTTTCCGTTCCTGTAATTCGACCTGCCTCTTTTGGGCACCATCCAAGTGTTTGCGAACAAAGGAAGCGGCCCTTTCAGTCGGGGTCTCCCACACGCTGCTTCGCTCAATCATTTGATTGGGCTCGTAAGCGAAAGAAGAAAAACCGCAAAGACAGGACAAAACACAGATAAAATTTCTTTTCATTAGGCTTATCCCCCGTCACGAAGTTTATGCAGTGAATATGCAACGAGGGTGCCATCAACTTTTTAGGCGGATTAAGCGGTGGAAACTTTAAACTTGAGCACAGTTAAGCGCACCTGCGGTCGTTGTTACTTATTTTTCGTTGTAAACGAAGTTCATACGTACACTCTCAGAGTACGCCCAACCCTTCGAATTCTTAGCTAAATATATGTCTAAACTGACAAGCGCGCAATGGCTTTGCTGTCTTTTTTCGAGACAGGTCGAGCCAGTGTACTGGTTTCTTCCCCGCGGGGACCGCTCATTTAGCGTCAGGCTTAGATTATAGCCTTTTCAGAGCTTCGATAACCGGATAGAGCATTCCGGCAATCAGGAGCAAAGTCAGGAACGGGCGATTGATGTTTGACCATTGATAATTCTTTCGAACAACGGCATCAACAGCATGATTGATTGCCGAGAAGAAAAAGAAAAACATAAATGCAAAGAAAATAGTTAACTCGGCAACAGTGCCCCAGCTGCAAATGTAGACCACTAGGGAAACGACCGCATAAGACAATAGTGCAATAGCTGACTGCCTTTGATAATTACTGCCACTCTCAAAACCTTTTGCTTCCGCAGCTTGTCTGCCAAAGAATAATCCCTCGATTCCTGACAAGCCTGCAATGGATACGATGACGATAGGGATCATTAAATGGAGCTGGGCCTGAGGATTGAATCCTTCTGCAAAGCCAACCTTATAACCAAAGAAAAAAGCCAAGCCCACGCCAACAAATCTGAGGCATCCGAGGATGCTGAGAATCATGCTTTTCACCTTTCGTTCTTTTCATTCACTATGCCACCAAATCGAAGGGATGGCGGCCAACTTCGGAACGCAGAGTACGAAGTCTCGTTGAACATTTAATGTCAGCATTTCAATATTATATC
>JACQOU010000208.1 GCA_016207775.1 Deltaproteobacteria bacterium | reverse complement strand
TTTTTTTGGGTGGCATGGAGTTGGACTTTCAACAGACTATAAAAGGTCTCATCTCTTATAAACAACTCTTACAAACAGAAAGACTAATATCCACATAAAAATGTGACAAACAATCCTATCGTGTATTAGATCTCAAGTGTGACGAAAAAAAGCCCTGAAGCCGAGTTAGCGGCAATTTATGCGAAGCGTATTAAGGACTTTCAAAATATGCGCTCAAAACGTCGTCGTCGGGTGGAGGGCTCACCCAAGAAAGTGTCCTCTGTTCTCAATATCCTTTTTGAAGACAATCATGAAGCAGTCAGACGTTTTGAAGAGGCAAGGGCGCTATTTGCATGGCAAGAATTTGTCGGGCCTGCTGCCGCTGAAGTTGCAAAACCGGTGCGCATCCGCAATCACACACTCACCGTACGCGTGGCTGATCCGCTCTGGCTACAGCAGCTTGTACTGCTCAAACAGGAAATCCTGCGCAAATACCGCAGTGCTTTCCCCAAGCTTCGCCTCAAGGATGTGTTCTTTGTCCGGGGTTAGCCCGCGTAAACATTACCGCAGCGGGTGCTGATCCCCCGAAGATAAGTCATTTCTATCCACCCTTCCCCTCTGAACGCAACTTGCTGATCACGGAAATAAAATTATCGAAAGCTTCATCATAACTCGAAGGCCCCACAATACCCAGCACCGCGCTTTTCCAGCCTCTACTCATCAGAGTTCGATCCATCTTTTTCAGCTCGCTGGTGATATCTTTGGGAAGAGCATCACCGCGGTGCTTGAACGTAGCACGCAACGCTTCACTTAAGACTTTCGAATCACATTTCGGAATGAGGAGGTTGAGGTCGAAGACATCCCGCGCTCGAGAATTGGCGGCTCCGCGAGTCAGTAGTGTGTGCAGTTTCTCCGCCACTACGGTTTCGGGAGGGTAGACGTCCCAAGAGAGGGTTCCGCCACCCAGAAGAAAGGGCGTTTCCGTAGCAACTTCTTTCGGCGTTATGGGATCGCCCACACCAATATCGAAATTGATAAGTCGCGCACGTTTCAAATCCTTTAGGAGGTCTCCGATTCCCGCACGGAAGTTATAGCGAATGCCCCCATATTCGCCCTGTGTTTCGAGGTCGATGCTATTCTGAAATTTGAACCAAACGCCATCACCGATATCGGCTTCGGAGGCCGCAATCACAAGAGATTCTATTTTCTTAAGAGTTCCACTTCTAAGGACGGCATCAAGATCGGTCGTAAATCGAGGGGACTGATACACGCGGACCCCAACATATCCTCCTTTGAAGACCAGTCGCTTGGCGAGCTCGCGGTTGGCGACCAATCGAACGGCAAGCCGCTCGAGAAGAAACTGCATTGCAACCTTCTCGAAACCCAAGCCGGATTTTTTTGCCAGATTGGAGAGTCGATCATTAATTGAACGGGCTTGGTTGTTCTCTGGCATTAGGTCACCACTGCTTCCCAATATTTTTCGAGCACTTTTTGGAGTCCAAGCGCCTTAGCTTGTCGGTAAATTTTTGCTTCGCTAGTAAGTTTCCCGGCAATGGCGTTCCGCGCGGCTTGAATAGCCGTTCTCTGCCCCCACTTGGAGGCATATCGCATTGCCTCCACAATGGATCGCTCGATATTAGTAATCCGATAATATTTGTGGTCTTCCACACCTTCCTTCGGATTGACCTTGGTTCGGAGGCACCGATAGAGAGGATCCCGAGTCTTTTGGCTATAATCCACGAGTATCCAAATTTGATTGGGAACCTGTTCAATCAGATTGTGATGAAAAAGAGCGGTGGGCCCCCCAACGACAGACTTAGAACCAAACATCGCGCAGGCCACTGCGAAGTCGCGGTATTGGGGTTCAATCGCAGACCCGGGATGAAGATACCAACCGTGGCCCACTCGTAATATCTTCTGCTGAAACACGAGCCGGGAGAGTGTTGGTTGGGATACCCCCAATTTCTTGGCATCCTTGAGGCGAAAGACTCCTAGACCCTTCAATGCGTCCGTGTGCGTCGTCTCGCGATCATGTACTTTCCGCTTTCTGGCCGATCCCATCTTCTTCATTATGAATACATTGAGACAAAATTTCAATTTTTTGTACCAATCTATTCATAGTAATTATTGTCCTTTTTGAGCTATGTTAATAAGGTTCCACAACTAAGCCGGTATGGAACATTGTTATAGCGAAACTACGACAACGGACATTCTGTAGAATTTTACGGACTCTTGGCAGCGCTTTGCTATGCAGCCAACGTGGACGAATCCATTTTCTTTGCAACTATTGTCGAGAGAAAAAAAGATAAAAAATGGGTGACAAGTTATCGGTTGTGGCCATTTTCAATGTAGTCTAAGTTCAAGTCATGGCCAAATCCTTGGTCAGAACTGGTGACGCCGGAGTTAAGAAGCTTGGCATAGATCCAAATAGAGTTCGAAGATGGTTTAAGAAGAACCATCAAATGACCTTCCAGGCTTACTTGAGATCTTTAAGGCTGGGCCAGGCTCTTGGCCGTTTAACGGAAGGTGAAAAAGTGATAGACCCGGCATTCGATCACGGATACGAATCGTTGAGTGGGTTTTCGGACGCCTTTAAAAAACTGACTGGCTCAAGTCCAAGTGTAAGTCTCAGCAAAAATGTTATCCATGCCTACCGGATCTCAACGCCGTTGGGACCGATGATCGTTGGATCGACCACGGAAGGGGTTTGTCTTTTGGAGTTCGCTGACCGTCGAATGCTGGAAAGCGAACTTAAGGATTTACAAAAGCGGCTTCAAGCTCCCATTATCACGTCACGTGGACCGTATATCAAGGAACTCCAGTCGCAACTAGCCGAATACTTCGAAGGCAAAAGAAAGAACTTTAGTATTCCTCTTGTTACGCCAGGTTCTGACTTTCAGAATCGAGTATGGCGGGTATTAAGAGAGATTCCGTATGGGGAGACTCGATCATACAAAAACCAAGCGCTAAGAGTGGGAAATCCAAAGGCAGTGCGTGCTGTGGCAAGGGCAAATGGCGAAAACAGAATTGCTATTTTGATACCTTGTCATCGAGTTATTGGTTCCGATGGATCTTTTGTTGGTTATGGAGGAGGTATTTCACGCAAGAAATATCTCTTGGATCTCGAACAAAAATCGGGCAACTAGGGACAATGTGTTTACCTGTTTTGATGCTACACCCCGTCAATTTTTGTCCCACCGGACCAGAAAAAGAAATCACGTATATGTAACTCGAAACCTGTAAATTGTACAATTTAGAATTTAGAAACCAAAATGATGTGTTTCTTGGCCGGGGTTATCCAGTATAAACATTTGAAATAACTAGTTGTTTTTCCCATTGCTTTAAATATATTGCTGCGACGCATAACTTGCTATATCCTCATCTCCACTGGGAAAACCCAAAATGCAATTAGCGGAGATACGGTGGGGGGCACTTATTTGCTTAGCAATATCCATCGGACTGCCCTGTTCTACCTCTGCATGTCCAACCGAATTGTTTCTTCGATCATTGAACATAGCGGTTTCCGTCCGAAGAGTTGTGCCAGGGCAATCTAGAGTTCCCAAAATAATAGGGGTCGGCATACGTCCCGGCCGAATCGAGACAAGGGTTGAAGATATTGCCTTGCAAATGGGAATTGGGAGGGAGGAGCTTTCAAGGATTTTGGAGCGAACCGGTACACGCGTACTGCCTAGAATGGCTCCTTCAGAATCGCCCGAAGAATTGGCTGCTGATGCCGCGATGATGGCTTTGAATAATGCCAATTGGAAAATCAAAGATATTCACGGTATGTTCTTTTCTTCCTCCTCTCCGTCGCGACACTATATTGTACCGGGTCCAGCCCGAGAGACTGCTAGTTTGATCGGACTTCGCAATGGCAACATTATCACTGCGGGCCAAGGGTGTGGTGGCGGAATGGATGCCTTCTACCTCGCCTACTTGCAAGTACTGAGAGACATTCAACAGGGCAAAATCCGAACCTATTTGGTGATCAGCGGAGATCATGCCTCATCCAAATTGGATCCGACTGACAAAAACACGGCATTTCTGCTGGGCGACGGCTTTGGCGCGGTGATTATCACCAGTGCGGATGTACCGAATTGCTATACCATCGATGACATGGCTTCTCGCACAATCTATGACTACAAGTATGCGTTAATAATAACCAAAGACTCAGCCGACGCTCGTTCTTTTTTTTACATGACCGGCCCTGCAGTTGTGAAATTAGTGAGCCTCGTTGGCCCTGCTATCCCTGAATTGTTTGGGCTTGATAGATTGCCACTCGATGACGTCATGATTCCCCATCAACCTAGCTTAGTGGGATTACAACACCTGCAAAAAAGGACTCGAATCCGCGTTTACTCTGTCATAGAGCGGTGGGGGAATTTAGTCGGTGCCTCTCCTTTTTTTGCATTGCATGATTGGGTTGAGCATGAGGTGAACGACCATCCAAACAAAAATCTTTGGCTGGTTGCCTTTGGTGCTGAGGGAAGGTTAACTGCTGGCCGTCTAAGGCCCCACGGTAATATTCAAAAGTTAGTTGGAAAAGAATCTCCTCATCGACTTCATTGATTCTTCCGAATGATAAGTGAAATGACTCAACTCATATTGTTTTCCTTAATGGTTTTGTCCTCCGCTGCTTTTCCATTGGAAAATGAAAGTACCGAGGAATATGACGCAGTTTTTGATGTGTCTTCCCGGGCAGAAAAGCCCAAGACAACCTATGCGTGCCGCGCTCATTGCCTGATGGATACCCGGCAGGGAACCAAGAGAACTCCTGTCCAAACGGGCATTGTGGCACGTAACAAACAACAAGCTGAGCAATGGGCAACCCATCCACTGCGCCATGCTTGCCGAGAAAAAGCCTCTCTTGCCGGCGTTCAAATCTGGAAGCTGCCATCTCTTTCCTGCGAAGCACAAAAGTAATGATTGTCACCAGGCACGGATGGAGGCAGGCTCTGTCTTCATGGCGCACACACTTGCTGTTTTGGTCAGTGGCGGCGTAGATAGCTGTGTTCTTCTGGAACAAATGACAAAGAAGTACCCGGTTGTCTTCCCGCTTTTTGTCCGTCAAGGGCTTTTTTGGGAACCCACCGAGCTAAACTATCTGCACCGATTCCTGTTAAAAATAAAAACGGCCGCTCTTCGCTCCCTCGTTATTTTGGAAGAGCCCATCTCTGACATTTATGGGAGACACTGGGCTACGACCGGTGAGCAAGTACCCGCTGCAGATTCCCAAGACAATGCCGTCTATTTACCAGGAAGAAATCTGTTGCTCATTCACAAACCAGCTTTGTGGTGTGCAATGAACCAGGTGAACACCCTTGCGCTTGCCACTCTCAAGCACAATCCATTCCCAGATAACAGCCCCCTGTTTTTCTCTTCATTAGAGCAAGCAATCGGCATTGCACTGGGCAAGAACATTTCCATTCTTCGCCCCTTCTCAAATCACAGTAAAACGGACGTCCTTCTGGAAGGTAAACACTTGCCGTTGGAAGAAACATTTTCTTGTATTCGCCCTGTTCGGGAGCTCCATTGCGGCTCTTGCAACAAATGTGCTGAACGCAAGCGCGCGTTCAAAGATGCATTACTTGCCGATCCGACAATTTATGCAACGAGTATTAGCCAGCTCTAGCAGGTTAATGACCGGTGCTCCCAAATCCTCCGTCCTCACGACTCGACTGTGATAAGGAGGGTACCACGCTCCACTGAATCCGTTCCACCTTTTGCAGAACCAGTTGAGCAATGCGAGTGCCGGGTTCGATGGTCAGCGGCTCCTCACCCAGATGAACAACCAGGATCTTAACTTCCCCCCTGTAATCACTGTCGATAGTTCCGGGAGCGTTAACAACAGTCAGCCCTTGCTTAAAGGATAGCCCACTACGGGGGCGCACCTGGATTTCAAACTCGGCCGGAATCTCAAAGGCAAGTCCAGTCGGGATGGCCATCCGTTGTCTCGGTAGTATGGTTAATGGGCTTTGGAGGCAGGCATAAGCATCACAACCCGATGACCCTGGCGTCATGTATTGCGGCAAAATCGCCTGTGGATCCAGTTTGATTACTTTAATGATCATGACACCATCGAAAGACTGCGGCAGTTCACTTTGTGTTTGCCCAACACGACCGCACTCTCCTTCCCTTTGATAAAAATATTTTTGGCCGTCACCCACACCCGCTCAGAATCTACCCTTCCAATTTCATCAATCACCTCTTCCACCGGAACGTACCTTCCAAAAATGATCTCATTGCGACCCAAGCTTTCCTGTCTGCTTTCCATTTGGTCAGAAGATAAAAGTATCATGCCACTCAGTTGTCCTTTCACCACATCCAGGTCCTGTTGTGAGATGGGACTGGATTTCAACCGAGCCAATTCACGTGCAATGATGTCTTGGCACTGGATCAGCCACTTGCTTGCTGTTGCCACATAAATGGTCAACAGGCCAGTTCCCGTGAACGGGACCATTTCGCATTCCACCGAATAGGCAAGCGCAGCCTTTTCCCGAACTTCCTGAAACAAGCAGCTACTCATGCCACCGCCCAGGAAGAAACTCAAAATAAGAGCATCAAACCGATAGGGGTCTTTAAAACCAACCCCTTGATACCCAGCCAGGAAATGCACTTGCTCACAATCGCTGTAAACAAAACGCTTGTGATTCTTGTATTGTGAGGGCATCGCACTGAGTAGCAACGTCTTTCGAGCAGGCACCGACCCAAAACATTTTTCACACGACGCTAGCAGAGCTTCAAAATCAATGTTCCCGGCCACGGCAACAATCATATTGTCCGCGCAATAATGCTCGGTAAAAAAATGCTGTAGGTCGGCTTGGGAAAGATCCCGCACGGTTTTTCGCGTTCCGATTATCGGTTGACCCAGAGGCTCTCCCTTCCATACCGTTTGAAAAAGCAGATCTCCCACCCATTCGTCGGGTGTCTCCTCCACCATTGCCATTTCCTGCAGAAGGACTTTTTTTTCTCTTTCGATTTCCTTTTTAGCAAAGTTGGGGCGCAAAACCAGATCGCTTAAAACATCCAATGCGACGTCAATATGCTTGCTGAGAACAGTGGCGTGGTAACAGGTAAACTCTCGATCAGTAAACGCATTGAGCTCCCCGCCAAGCGATTCAATAATGGTCGCTATCTCGAGGGCTGTCCTTTTTTGGGTCCCTTTGAAGACCATGTGTTCAAGGAAATGAGCTACGCCACTGCGCTTAGGTTCTTCTGAACAACTGCCCGCACGCACCCACACCCCTACCGATACACTGCACACCTGGGGATGCTTTTCGGCAATGAGGGTAACACCATTTGACAACGACCGTTTGAGATACGAAGGCCTTGGAAGATCTTTAATAAGGTCTACGGCTCGCGGCTTATTCGTCATCCCGCTTTGAAAACCTAGGAAACCGATCCCGATCAGAACGACGGGGTCGATCATTTCGATCGTTGTTTCTATCGCCGATCTGTCCCCGACCGCCCTGAGGACGGCCACCCTCCCGACGATTACCCTCCCGAGAGTAACGGTTATCGTCACAACGGGGCCCGGGCGGTCCCGATCTTCTGCCATCATCGGCAGCTTCCTGACCCGGAGGCATCTCACGCTTCTCCAACAAAACCCTGCGGGATAAGCGTATTTTACCCTGCGGGTCCACATCCAGACACTTGACCTTTACCATCTCCCCTTCTTTTAGCACGTCTTCCACTCGCCTGACCCGATAGTGCTCAAGTTCAGAAATATGGCATAGACCTTCAGTCCCAGGAATAATCTCAACGAAGGCTCCAAATTCAGCGATGCGGGTGACTTTCCCTTCATAAATGCGACCCACTTCGGGCTCTTCAACAATGCGGTTAATGATGTCAATCGCCTTCTTAATGCTGGCTTCATCCGCCGAAGCAATATGAACCGAACCGTCATCTTCAATATCAATCTTAACGCCCGTTTGCTCAATGATTCCTCGAATCACCTTTCCACCGCTGCCAATGACCTCTCGTACTTTATCGGGCTTAACCTTGATGGTTTGAATACGAGGAGCATAAGGCGAGAAATTTTCCCTGGGAGCTTCAAGCGTCTTTCTCATTTCACTTAGAATATGAAGACGACCCGCTTTTGCCTGCTCCAAGGCCCTCTCAAAAATCTCCCGGTTAATACTTCCAATTTTTAGGTCCATCTGAAAGGCTGTAATGCCTTCTGTTGTTCCGCAAACCTTAAAGTCCATGTCACCCAGATGGTCTTCATCCCCGAGGATGTCGGAGAGAACCGCCACACGAGACTCTTCCTTGATAAGCCCCATGGCCACTCCACCAACGGGTTTCACGATGGGAACACCCGCATCCATCAACGCAAGAGCTCCACTGCAAACGGTTCCCATGGAACTTGATCCGTTAGATTCCAGTACTTCGGAAACTAAACGAACCGTATAAGGAAAAGTTTCTTTGGGTGGCATAGCAAATGAAAGCGCTCTTTCTGCGAGAAATCCATGGCCAATTTCCCGACGTCCAGGACCTCGCAACGGCTTAGCCTCACCTACTGAAAAGGGTGGAAAATTATAATGGAGCATGAAAGTTTTCTGATAGGTACCCGTAATGGCGTCTATCGTCTGTTCATCATCCGATGTGCCCAAGGTGGCTACGGAAAGCACCTGGGTCTCACCGCGGGTAAATAAGCCGCTTCCATGTGCCCGGGGCAGAAGACCCACCTCACAACTAATGGGCCGGATCTCATCATATCGACGTCCATCGATGCGTTTTTCCGTGTTTAAAGTGGTTTCTCGTGCATAAGCTGCCTTCAGCTCGTCAAAATACAGGCCGACTAACTTGTTCTTCGTCTCATCCTCAGTTGTCTTGGGCTCGGCAACGGCAAATTTCGATTCCGCGTCTTTCTTGGTCTTCCCTAAAGCTTCGTACCTCGATAGCTTCTCACGAATAGCAAAAGCTTTTTCAAATAGGGGATACAAGAATGTCTTTAGTTGTGTCTTTAATGCTTCATCGCGCACCGGTTTTTCGTAGCTTCTTTTTGGCTTTTCACCCACCTGCTGTTTAAGCTGCTCCTGTAAATCCAAAATAGATTGCATCTTTTCGTGAGCGAAAAATATGGCATCCGTCATTTGTTTTTCAGAAAGCTCTCGCGCACTGCCTTCAACCATCACCACCCCTTCGCGGCCACCTGAAACAAGCAATGAGAGCTGGCTGCCTTCCTGATCGGCAGGCGGTATATTGAGCACCATTTCCCCATTCACCAGTCCAACACGGCAGCACGCAATCGGACCGTTCCACGGGATATCGGATGCATGTAGCGCAGCACTGGCTGCAATCGAAGCAACGATCTCGGGTTGGTTAACCCCGTCGTCCGAAAGCACCGTCGCCACCACCTGCGTTTCATACATGTAATCTTCAGGGAAAAGGGGACGAATCGGCCGATCGATCAGTCTTGCTGAAAGTGTCGCTCTATCGGAGGGCCTGGCTTCTCTCTTGAAAAACCCGCCCGGAACCCGGCCAGCAGAGTAATACTTTTCCTGGAAATCAACTGTAAGCGGGAAAAAATCCTGTACTGCCAACTTTTTGCTTGAAACCACTGTTACCAATACCACGGTGTCTCCGTACCGACCTAGAACGGAGCAATCCGCTTGCTTCGCTAATTTTCCTGTTTGCAGCGTTAATAGACGACCACCATAGTCACAACTCACTTCTACCACTGACATACTTTATCCCTTTCGTTTTCTTATTTTCTTATACTGAGTCGATCAATAAGAACCTGGTAACGGCTGGCATCCAACTTCTTCAAATGATCCAACAAGCGCCTTCTGCGGCCGACTAATTGAAGAAGGCCACGACGCGAATGGTGATCTTTTTTATGGGTTTTGAAATGAGGGTTCAGTGAATTGATCCTCTCCGTCAAAAGTGCAACCTGGACCTCGGCGGAACCAGTATCCTGCTCATGGGTCCGATAACTTGTTATCAGTTCCGTTTTCTTCATTTTTGTCAGACTCAAGTGTCTACCTCGTTCAAATACTATTATTATCTTGCCTTGGATGTTTACCATCCTTAAAACCCATTTGCAAATACCGTGCGGGCCTATGCACTTCACCTCTTAACAATTTCGTGTAGTTATCTCGCCCCCGCAAAAGCCATTGGTCCCAATCTGCCTCCAGGCTTTCCAAGGGCATCGCATCGGCCAGCGCGAACTGACCACATTGCGTCCGCCTCAATTCATATAGGTGTCCGCAACTGCCAAGCCGTTTGCCTAACTCATCAGCAAAAGCTCGTACATACGTCCCTTTAGAACAGTCCATTTCAAACGAAAGGAATGGCTCGCTATATTCAAGCGACTGGACTCGATAAAGCTGCACAGGGACGGCAGAACGCTTTACATGAATGCTTTTTCTCGCAAGCTCATACAATCGCACCCCTCGGATCTTTTTTGCACTAAACATGGGTGGAGTCTGAAGCCACGTTCCTTCGTAGGATCGGCAAACCCCTTCGATGTCGCTCATGGCAAGCGGAGGAATGTTCTTAGTCTCCACCACCTCTCCGGTACGGTCCATTGTATTGGTTGATTGTCCGAGTTTCACGATGGCTGAATAGGACTTATCTGCATTGAGCAAAGCCCCTGAAAGTTTGGTCGCTCTGCCGGTCAAAATAACAAGCACGCCACTGGCAAAGGGATCTAAGCTACCCGCATGACCCACTTTCTCTGATCCCATTTTTGCTTTGACTCTCCTTACAACGTCAAAACTGGACGGGCCGGGTGGTTTATCCACCACAAAACACAATTCCCTCATCCTTCGCCTCTTGCGTTCTTATCCATAAGACCGAGCAAGCGTTGCACTGTTTCCATTTGCGTATCAACAATAAATTTCATGTCAGGGACAAAACGAAGACTCAATGTTTCTCCCAACCGCCGCTTCAAAAAGGGCGCTGCGCGCTGAAAACCACGGACTACTTCCTTTTCAGAGCTGCCTTGGGAAGTAAAGAAAATCTCGGCCTGTTTGAGATCTCCGCTTACGTGTACTTCAGTAATGCTCACACCGTGCAGGGAGGGATCAGAGACCTCCTCCAGAAGAAGTCTCGCCACTTCAACTCGCAGGAGCGCTCCCACTCGATTGCACCGCCGGGAACTGATACTCATAACGAATCTTTCACTTCCTCTTTAATGAAGGCTTCGAATTGGTCACCTAATTTGAGATCATTGAAGTTCTCAAGCCCAATTCCGCACTCAAAGCCTGTCTGCACTTCTCTTACGTCTTCCTTAAATCGCTTAAGACTTGAAATCTTGCCTTCGTAAATAACCCGGTTATCGCGCAGCAACCGCAGGAAGCAGCCCCGAATGACTTTTCCATCAATAACGGCAGACCCCGCGATGGTACCAATCTTGGGAATGCTGAATAAATTCCTCACTTCAGCCCTGCCAATTACTTTTTCGTGCGTCTGCATTGAGAGCATCCCCTCAAGCAACTTTTTCACGGCTTCGAGCAAGTCATAAATGATATTGAACGTCTTTATGCTGACTTTTGCATTTTCAGCCACTTTTTGTGCATTCACGTCTGGACGCACGTTGAAGCCCAGAACAAAACCGCCACTGGCTGCAGCCAACATGACGTCAGTCTCGGTAATGCCGCCGCAACCACTATGCAACGTTTTCAACTTAACTTTTTCTTGAGGAAGCTTTGTGAGCGCCTCTTTCAGTGCTTCGGCCGACCCTTGGACATCCGTCTTCAGTACAATGCGCACTTCCCGCTCCTCAGTAACGGGTGCAGTCATCACCTCTTCAAGGCTTACCTTCGGGCGCGCTACCATCCGGTCCCTTGCTCGACCTGAACGAAGATCCACAATTTGCTTCGCGGTTTTTTCATCCGCAACGCTGAAAATATCCTCACCCACGGCTGGCACTTCCGAAAGCCCCAGTATCTCGCCAGGCTCGCTGGGCCCCACTTGAATAGCCTTTTGTCCTAGGGGATTGACCATCGCTCGGACCTTACCCATTGCAAGCCCTGAAACAACCATGTCCCCTGGTTTAAGAATGCCATGCTGAATCAGTACCGTGGCAATCGGACCGCGATTCTTATCAAGCCGGGACTCAATCACAGTGCCTCGAGCCGGAACGTCATAGTGCGCCCGAAGTTCACCGAGCTCTGATTGAAGCAAAATACTCTCAAGCAGTTGATCAATTCCCAGTCCGGTTTTTGCTGAAACGTTTACATAAATAGTGTCCCCACCCCATTCCTCCGGAGTTAAACCATTCCCAGCCAAAGTGTTTTTGATGACCTGGGGGTTGGCTTCAGGAAGATCCATTTTATTGATCGCGACAATGACCGGAACCCCAGCAGCTTTTGCGTGTGCAATCGATTCCAAAGTTTGCGGCATCACACCATCTGCCGCTGAAACGACGATGACTGCAACGTCGGTTACTTTTGAACCACGAGCCCGCATAGCAGTAAAAGCCTCATGGCCAGGCGTATCGAGGAACGTTATCTTTCCCTTGGGTAAATCTACAACATATGCACCAATGTGCTGAGTGA
>JACQOU010000193.1 GCA_016207775.1 Deltaproteobacteria bacterium | reverse complement strand
GATGGCAGGGTATTCACTCTATACAAGTTTCGCACTATGAGCACAGATGCAGAGAAGGAAACGGGCCCCGTATGGGCGACTGAAGACGATCAGCGCAAAACACCGTTCGGAAGATGGCTCCGACAGACGAGCCTGGACGAAATCCCTCAATTTTTTAACGTGCTGAAGGGTGAGATGAGCCTGGTAGGTCCCCGGCCCGAAAGGCCGGTTTTTGTGGATCAGTTTAGAAAAGAGATTCCGAAATACATGCTCAGGCACAAAATGAAATCGGGGATAACGGGTTGGGCTCAGGTGAATGGTTGGAGGGGCAATACTTCGGTGGAAGAAAGAATCAAATTCGATCTCTATTATATTGGCCATTGGTCGCATTATTTGGATATTAAGATCTTGCTGATGACTTTGTTTAAGGGGTTTGTTCACCGTCATGCCTACTGATCCACAACCTAAAGTTGCCATTGTCCACGATTGGATCAACGGGATGCGTGGGGGCGAAAAGGTCTTAGAGTGCTTTTGTGAACTGTTTCCACAAGCGGACATCTTCACTTTGTTTTTCAAGGAGGGGGCGAGTAGCCCAACGATCGAAAAGCATAAGATACAAGCATCCAGCTTGAATTCCCTGCCGTTTGTACACCGTTATTACCGCGGTCTTCTGCCCTTACTGCCGACGGCCATAGAACAATTTGATTTGTCCGGTTACGACAAGATCCTTTCAATTAGCCATTGTGTTGCGAAAGGGATTGTCCCTGCGCCCAACGCTGTTCACGTTTGCTACTGCCTGACTCCCATGCGGTACTCTTGGGACAAGGCTTCAGATTATTTTCGGAAGGGGCGTAAGGTGGTGGCTCCGTTTCTTCATTACCTTAAGGTTTGGGACGTAGCGAGCAGTGCGCGCGTGGATCACTTCGTTACGCTGTCCGATTGGGTTCGGTTACGTATCCTAAAATATTATCGCCGAGAGGCTTCGGTTGTTTATCCGCCCGTTGATACGGATTTCTTTCAACGGGTTGCTGGAGATCGAGGGGATTATTATCTGACCGTGAGTGCGTTTGCACCTTACAAACGGTTGGACATCATTATTGAGGCATGCAAGCGGCTGGGTCGAAAGCTGTTGGTTGTCGGTGAAGGCCAGCAGGCGAAAAGCCTCAAACAACGGGGTGACTCCAACATACATTTTCTTTCGCAGATCTCTCCTGAAAAATTGCGTGATTTATATTCTGGCGCTCGCGCGTTTCTTTTCGCAGCCGAGGAGGACTTTGGAATTGCTCCTGTGGAGGCGATGGCATGTGGCACACCAGTCATTGCTTATGCGAAGGGAGGTGTGACTGAAACAGTGATAGCAAACACCACCGGCCTTTTTTTCAATGAGCAATCGGTGGAGGCGCTGTCTGCGGCCCTGCTTGAGTTTGAAAAAAAGGAAAAGGATTTTTCCCCAACCGATTGTCGCACTCAGGCGCTTCACTTTAGCAAACAGCGGTTCATGGATACTCTGAAAAGACTGTTGGACGAACTTTGGGGCTAATGTCATTTCCTTAAGAAAAAATCGGGTTTGCAAGCGCGCAGCTAAAAACAGGCTCCTTCTGAAAAGCTAATTGATCCGCAATTCTGAGCGCAAGAATGTTTCAATTTCTGGAAGCACTCTCTGAGGAGTGAGCTCCTTAAGGCACACTAGGCCGTAACCTGGGCATACGCGACGGTGGCAAGGGGAACAAGGCACGTCAGCACGCAGGATTAAACTCTTCCCAAGAGGCCCCCATTCGGCTGGGCTTGAGTGGCCCCCAAATAAAGCGACCACTGGAATACCCAGCATCGCTGCAAGATGCACCGGCCCTGCTTCGCTTCCCACAAAGGCAGAGGCTTTGGAGATAAGGTAGGCGGTCTGCGAAAGCGAGAGTTTGCCCTGTGTCTCAATCGCCGGGAATTCGGTTTTTGGATCATCCACTGAGCCAATGACAACGATAGGATATCCAAATGTCCGCTTTATTTCATTGACCACTGTCTGCCAGTACGGCTTCGGATAGTCCCTGGTTTCATAACGGGCGTAAGGATGGATAACCAAGAAGCGTTCGGGAACTGTTTTTCCAAAGGTGATCTCTAAAGCCTTCTGATCCGAGTCCGTCCACTGAAGTTTGGGAAAACGGATATCGGTAGAGCTGTATTTCTTTCCCGTCAAACCGGCGACAATCTGCAAAAGTTGAACAGACTGATGAGCGCGGCGACTACCCCACAATGTGATCCGCGCCTGGTAGGCTGATTTGGAACGCATCCTGGGGTCGAGCGGGTGCAGGTGAATTTTGCACGGAATTCGGAGAAAGGGCTTAAAATAAACGGGATAGGTTCTTAAGAAAACGGCGATATCAAATTCCTGCTTGCTGAATTTTTTCAAGGCACCCTGTAAGTCAAAAAAAGGAAATCTGAAAAAACGCACAGAAACAGGGATAGAGGATATCTCATCAAAAAGGGCGGTCCGCTCAAAAAGAGAGGCCGTTTTTTCCTGGCACAACAGAAAGATTCGTGATCTCGGGAAGCTTTCCCTGAGTTCCATCGCGGCAGGAAGAGAGTAAACGGCATCCCCGATATCATCTGGCTTAAAAACAAGAATGGTTCTGGTTTGCTCTGCAGAAGGGAGAATGGGCATGGATATCTGCCGGAAGGGGAGGTGGGCATCGGGTTCGAGCCATCTTTGTCTTCGATCCAGCTCCTCATAGTCAGCAAATAAGAAACGCCTTTGAAATTGTTTCGCAAGCTGAAGAATTTTTTCGATCCCTTCATGAGCATGCATGGCCAAGTCCTTAACACACCCTTAACACAAGTTACAACAAATGCGGTGGGTAATTAAGCCTCTTTCTCCGTTGTGTTCATAATTGAGTTACAGGCAGGTTAAAAACCGCATTGAAGGAGATAAAAATGCAAAAGATCATTGCAGTCCTGTTGCTCTTCGTTGGTGTCGAAATTTTTGCGACGTATCAAGTGGGAGATACCATTCCCAACTTCTGCTGGAATACCGTAAATGAGACAAAATTCTGTGTAGATGACGCAAAAGAGACGGTACGGGTGCTTGTGTACAATGCCGGATGGTGTCCGCCCTGCAACGCTGAGATGGAAGAGCTTGCACCAAAGGTGTCCGAGTTCCAAGGTAAGCCAGTTACTTTTATCAGCCTTTCAACTGCCGGGTGGGTCAAGTATTCGCCAGCCGATGTACCATTCTTACGCGAGTGGCGCGATCGGTATAAGATTCCTTTCACAGTAGCGGCAGCGCCCAGCTCCGAAATGTACCAGTTTTTTACTCAACCTCGCATCCCCAACGTGGCAATCTTGCGAAAAGATGGAAAACTTGCGTACAAAGCGATTGGCGCAAGCCCTGAGACAATCTTCTCGCAAGTGCGGCGGCTCTTAGGAGAGTAGCCTTAACAGAAGTTACTGTGAATGGTGCAGTGTACTTACCAGCAGTGGCTACGTGCTCCATAATAAGGAACAGCTTAGGCCGTGCGTTGAAGTAATAACATCTAGGAGGGACTACATATGATGAAAGCGTTGATGCTTTTGTTCCTTTTCTTTGGTCTAAACAGTTATGCCTTGATCCAAGTGGGCGACCCCATGCCGGACATGTGTTGGACTAAAGCCGATAATTCAAAAATCTGCCTGCAGGATGCCCGGGAAACCGTGCGAGTGCTTATTTATGGTGCCGGTTGGTGTGCAGCTTGTGGGAATGAAATGCAGGATCTTGCGGCCCGAGTCTCGGTGTTTGACGGTAGGCCAGTGACTTTTGTGAGCCTTTCCATTTCGGGTTGGCAACTGGAAACGCCTGCGGATTCTCAGTTCCTTACCCAATGGGAAGATACTTATGAAATCCCTTTTGCTGTAGCAGCGGCATCGCTAAGTGAAATGAAGCAAGTCTTCAGTGAGCTTCTAATTCCAAGCGTGATCATAATCGATAAAAGCGGCAAACTCGCATTCAAAGGCATTAATCCCGGGACAGACGTCATCTTCGAGCAGGTAAGACTGCTGTTGCACATAAAATAGACGGTACTGGAATTTTAAGATGCGTTATGCTAGATAACGCCCTTGATGATGGGCTTCCCTAAAATACTGGTTTTCTGGATAATCGTAGGGGTTCTGCCTGCTTTTGCGGGAACCAAGAACAAATTACCGTCTCCTGCAGAATTAATGCCTACCCATGAAGAGCTTGATCAGCGTGATTACTACCATAGAATTCAAAAATCCGGCGAAGCACTTCAAGCTCAAAGAAGCACTGATGAAAACCGATGGCGAAAAGAAGAGGCTTTTTTCCCGGAAGTGGAATGCGTTAATCCACAGGGAAGGTCAGTGGGTTCAGTAGGCAGTCACTGCTACACCAGCGATGGCAAAGTGGCTCCCCCTCCTCTTATTCGTCCCATCATTCCAGAGCACGATCCCCGGCTTCAGGCTCCTATCGGTGTGCCGAGCAGATAAGTCATATGATAGAAGTGAACCAGCACCAATTGCCTGAGCGCATTTGCAGTGAATATCGCGTGTTGGACGTGGGTGGGTGGCATTCTCCATTGAATAGGGCAGATGTCGTTCTGGACATCATGCCGTACGAAACACGCAATCAAGAGGGTGCATTACTAAAAAATGTTTGGCCCACTGAGCATTTTGATCACAGTTCTTATTTTCAAATGGATATTTGCAAAACGCCCTGGCCGTTTAATGACAAGGAATTTGATTTCGCTCTGTGTTCTCATACTCTGGAAGATTTGCGCGATCCCATTGCTGTCTGTCGGGAACTCGTCCGAGTAGCGAAGGCTGGTTATGTGGAAACCCCCAGCCGTATTGCTGAATCCCTTCGAGGCATGGAACGACCTTTTTATTGCGGATACTATCATCACCGTTGGTTATGCGAAGTGGAGGGCAAGCGTATTATCTTTCAATTTAAGCCGGCCATGCTACATGCGTATCGGCAGTTTCACTTTCGAAAGCCATGGTATAAAAAATTAAATCCGAAATACGAGTCGGTCGGTTTTTTCTGGGAAGGATGCTTTGATTTTGAAGAACGGATAGTAATCGACCGCAATCAAGTGCAGCAAAATTTAGCCGAGTTCAAGGCCCGATATTGCAGACTCTCTGATTTATACCTGAGAAAATATTCTATCTTTGGGAAGCGTATTTAAAACATCAGCTCGGCTTATATTTGCATTTCGACGCCAAGGGAATGCACCGTTTGAGTCCGTTCATAGAATTGACCGCGCGGATCCTGGCCTGTTCCATAGGCGTAAAAAAAACGAAAAGAACGGTAGGCTTCGGGGGGATTGTTGAGTGCTAGACCGACTTGCAAATTGAACGTTGGGTTATAGCGGGATTCTTGCTTCCACTTAAAATCCGTTGCAACAAACGGAGTAAGCTTGCCCATTCCTTTAGGCGAAAAGAGTGAGAAACCCCACTGGGTCCACAAAACAGGTACCGGGGGCACTGAATTGATAATAAAGTGCTGTCCCACATAGGCATGCAGCTGTGGGAGGATCAAATAGGCAATTCGGATGCTTACATATTCCCTGCTAAATGGGATGGCGACACCCTCGCTGCCGTCGGCGAGATGCGCTGACAAATGAGTGTATCTCAGTTGACCTTGCCACTTATCGGCGAAGCCTTCGAAATAAATTCCTAACTGACCATCCGCCGCTTCGAGAGGAAATCGGCTTTCCGCCTGCCGGAGGCTGAAATATCCGGCTCCTTCTAAGCCGAGATGCAGAGCCCAATGATTATCGTCTGATGGCTTGATGGCGAATATGGAAAAATAATTTCCGACAACCGCCTGGATGTGCGAATCGCCTTCGTAAAGAAGGGCCATTCGAATTTCCCGTGGATCACCGAATGTCAGGCGAAAAGGTCTCCCTTTAGGCAGTAACTCCAGACCAATGTCACTAAGACCCATTGCGATGGAGGAGGCAATAAACAATGCGCCGACTAATTTTTTGATTGGATCCATTTTTGAAGGTTTTAGAGAATACGAATAGAGGAATGACTACTATTCGGATACCTCCAAAGAACCGTCATTGCGAGAAGCGAAGCGACAGGAGGGGACCCACGCGAAGCGTGGGGCGGAGGCCTCAGGGTTTTGAGGGGACCAATAGCTCATTGTATTTGATACTGGATGATTTTCTTTTTAGATGGTAAAGCTGAGGGCTAACGCGGCGGGGCATAGGAGCACTGATGAAAACGCTAGTCAAAACCGCTGTAGTCATCCTTCTAGCCTATGAAGTTTGCAGCCTTTGCGGCCCGGTTAATCTTTCGCCTTTCAAACCTGCTCCGCTTTCGGATGAGCCGCTGCACTGGCAAAGTCAGCATCTTGATGGCAATTTCGTTCCTGACGTAGTCTGTGCCAGCCATATCATCAGCTCCGTTGCGGAAAATTCGGGACTCCGAAATGAACTGGCCCGATTCCTTGAAACCAAGTTTGGCGGCATGAAGAATTTACGAACTAATCCTCACCTATGGAGTCTGTACCTTCGACTTTATGACATTTTTACAACCTCAAGCGATGGATATCCGAAACTCATAAGTTTTGTAGACGACCATTTTGCCAGGACGGGATGGATTTTGGATGCCGGTGCAGGCACGGGCACATTTTCAGCGGCTCTGGCGATGAATGCTCCTGCGCGCCGGTTTCTTTTGATCGACTCGTCTGCAGAGGGACTTGCCATTGCGGAAAAGAAATTTCGTTACTTGGAGCAAACAGGGCGTCCAAAAGAGTTCACGCAGTTTCTGATTGCCAATCTTTTGGATCCTCCAGGCTTTGGCGTACCTGTCCAGGCGGCCCTCATGAACAATGTGCTCTATAGCATTCCCAAAGATAATCAGGACAGGGTATTACGCTTAATTTATGATTCGCTGCCGAAAGGGGGCACGTTCATACTTTCTGATCCTAGTTCCGATTTTATTAAGACGTCTTACGACCTTGAGACCGTTATCCACGCGGCCTCGTTGGAAGCGTTTCAAAATGGGGCCCAGGCCACCGATTACGAGTTAGCCCTCGCAACCTATATTAATTTGGAAGTGTTAGCTGGCAAAGTTCCTCCCTTTGTTTCCAGCAACGAGCTGGTATGCAAAGCAAGAGCGGCTGGTTTTAAGGTGAAACAAATGACAACGACCCTGTATTACGGCATCAATACCGTGCTGGTGCTCGAAAAATAAATCCCTAAAGAAAATTCTCGGCAACGCTAAGAAACTGATCGGGTTGTTCCCAAAAAGGCCAATGCCCCGAATTTGTTATGGTAAGCATTTTTGCGTTGGGAATAGCAAGGAACTCCTCTCCGGTTTCTGGCGGAACCATCCTGTCATGTTGCCCACACACAATAAGCGTTTCTGCTTTAATTTGAGAAAGCTGGGACCGTAAATCAATATTCATCCAGTCTGAATTGGCGAACTCGATAGCCGCGTTGTAGACTCCGGGCTTGCACAAGGCCTGTGTTTTTTCAGTCGTTGGCTCCTTGAAGTGGAATAGGGAAATTAAGTTGATATATTCCACGATTCTTGCCGCAGAGGGGTTCGTTCTCTTTTTAAACTGCTTCTCACATTCCTTCAGTCGCGTTGTTTTATCTTTCCCCAGCACTGGGGCGATGCGTTTTCCCAGGCCCACAAAAACTGAAGGTCCCGCAAAGGCCGCTACCAAAAGAAGTTTATTGATTCTATCAGGAAAAGTCAGTGCCAGGCGCAGAGCATGTAACCCCCCATAAGAGTGTGCGATGATGGCAAAATGCTTTAACTTGGCGGCCTCAATGACTTCAAGAGTATCACTGTAATCTTTTTCCACCCCGTAAGCTTTCGGATCATGCGAAGCACCCGTTCCGCGGTAATCAAAGAAGACAAGATGCTTCGACAGAGGCGCTAAACAATCGCGGTAAATTTTGCTGGAAAGTCCCGGCCCTCCCGGAAGCACAAGGACCGGGTAACCGACACCTTGTTCGTAAATAGCTATTTTGCTAGTGGTAAAATGACTGGGTTTCATCTTAAAAGGGTAAATAGAATAAGATTTCACCCTTCATTTGAGCTTCTATGTTGCTAGAACATCAGTGTCAACCCCAACGTATGCTCTTTATTCTCACCCTCCTGATTCGGAATTTCGAAAACATAGTGAAGAGCAACTTTTTGAGCGGAAAGGCTTGCGCCGAGGCTCCAAAAGGATCGGTGTGCGTCAGGTTGGATTCTGAATCCCCCCTTTACGGCAATATAGTAAGGGGTGACATATTCGGCGCCGATTCCGTACTGGTAGGGTTTGAACTGAGTCCATCGTGAAATGGCGGACGCAGATAGGAAAAGCATCTGATTGTAACCGAACCGTCCACCGAATGCCCATTCCCGTTCCTGCTCGAGCAATAAGTCGCCGCCAAACAGGTTTCTCGTGGTAAGGCCCAGTTGAAATGCACCAAGGTTAGCTAGCAAACCGGCGTCCAAGTCCTTCAAGTTTCTGTGCTCTCCCCCTACGCCTGGGCCCCAAAGCAGCTTGGCACCGATTCCGATAGCCATATAGCTGGAGAGACGACCGCAAAGTGCCAGCTTTGCTCCTTGCAGGGGTTCCTGCTCGTTATTGAGTATTCGAAAATAACCGAGTCCACCACCGATAGCTCCTGTCTTTGTATCTAAGACAGACACGGCAAACGTCTTGGGAAGCATGTAGATGCCCTCAAGCGAATAGATTGCCGTGAAGGCACTGGCTGCCGGATTTGAATACAGGCTATCGTTAAGTTGATGAGAGCCAGTCAGGGATTGTCCCTGAGCCCGCTCTTGCAAAGCAATGAATTCCGGTAGTGCACAGACAATCCCTCCGTAGAACAACAAAACAATCCCAATCGCCTTCTTCATGGGAGCCTCCCAATCATTTCTTAGTCTGATGATATGGCCAGCGCATTTGTGACACGTCACAGATGTTCACTTACTTTACAGTCCATCCCCGCAAAAATAAAGGCAAAGCGCTTACTAGAAGACCCTTCTAGGCAGACAATCTTTCAGAAACTTTTCCGTGTTTCCGAAGAGCGGCTGGAAATCCGTGCTAATTAAGGTGTTTGGCAATATCGGCTTTATGGCACATGGCTTGCTCCCTCTGGACAATGAGGGCAGATTTTCCCTACAGGGTGTGCCTTTAAGTGGAAGCAGCATATGCCCAATTATGGGGTCCCTTTATCAAGGGATTGAAGCGGGAGCTGAGCGATGAACTATAAATTGTTACTGGTCGGGTTTTTTCTTCTGTCAGGTCTGGTTATAAGCCAACAAGGTCGAGCCTGTTCCTTTTATGGTGAGAATGATTGCAATGGATGGAGCGGGCTTTCTTCGTTAGGTGGCTACCAACCTTATGACCTGTTTTCCTCATTCAGTGGTTATTACAACAATAACTATAACTATGATGGGTGCGGTTCGAGTAGTTGCTACCCTTACTATTCGACTGGCTTGTTCAACGGCGGTGGCAACTGGAATAGTTGTTCAGCGTGTGGAGGGCTGGGTAACTCTTACAATCCCTACTTAATGGGTTATGGTGGAACTCCTTATTCGGATTCGAGCAGCAATACCCTGCTTATTCAAATCCTGCTTTCCTCTTTAAATAGCAATAATTCGTTCGGTAACTTTGGTGGCTCTAATAATTTCGGTTTTGATCCTTACGGCTACTCTGGTTCTAACTTTGGCGGCGGCTATCCGTCGTTATATTCAGGTTATCCCTCTTACGATTACGGCTACCCTTCCTACAATTCTGGTTACCCCTCCAGCTACCCCTATAGTGGTGGCTATCAGTACTCCTCTCCGTTTTCCAGCTATCCCAACTCCTATTCTTACCCTTATGGCGGCAACTACCAGAGCTATTATCCGTATCAATATCCGTCACAGAATTATAACTGGCCGATTTGGCCTCAAACGACGCAACCACCGTATGTGTACTATAACAATCCAAGCCCGATTCTTCAGTACACACCACCTGGACCGGTTGCTCCCAATTATTACAGTCCCTATTTTTCTCCGGTGGGGTCGTATCCCAACTACTACGCACAACCAAGAATTCAAACCTCTTCGCCCAGCGATGTTCGCATTGTAGTTCCAAGGGGATCGCATCAGTAGCGTTAAACAACCCGGTAAGAGGTGTGCGCGAAGGAGAAGTCAGTTTATGAAGTTTGGAGGTGCCGCTTTGAGACTCGCCTCCTCCCCCTTATGTGGCCCCGAAACACATAATCTTGTCTTGGGCGGCATCTCCAAAGAAGACCTCACGCTTGTCTTGGGCGGCATCTCCAAAGAAGACCTCACGAATGTAACCTTTTGTAATAAATAGTGAAATTTTCTTCTCGTTGACTTTTATTCGAAAACAAGCGAGTCTCGGAGGTTCGATAAGGTGGACGGCAAGGACGGCAAGGATGAATAAAACAGAGTTGGAAAAACTTAAGAAGGTACTCGAAAGGCAACTTCGCGAGCTACAAACCGATTTTGGTAAGGAATTACAAGCCAAAACGACTCCTGCTCTTGCGGATATTAACGATCAGGCTACCTACGAATCTGAGCGTAATTTTGAGCTTCGTATTAAGGATAGGGAGCGCAAGCTGATCGGTAAAGTTCAGGAAGCGCTTAAAAAGATCGGGGAGGGTACTTACGGAGTTTGCGAATCATGTGGCGAGCCCATTGGCGTAAAAAGGCTGCATGCTCGTCCGGTCACCTCGTTCTGCATTAACTGCAAAGCAGAAATGGAAGCAGAGGAGCGGAGAGAAGAATTTTCTATCCAGCAACCCGAAAGCTCCATGTAAATCAATCAATTGTGAAGATTTCTTCACAATCATAATTCCAGCCTTAATGAAGCCTTATAATGAGCTAAGCGGCATGTGTGTGGGGGCAGTATGTAAGCAAACATGTTTAGCTTATTCTTCGCTTTCATCATAGCAATATCAGGCATCCCTACTTCAGCACTCGTTAATGGTTACGGACAAGAAGGTAAGTTTTATGTCCGCAGTAGGTAAGCTCTTAGTGACATTAATTGCTTGGCAAAGTGTGGCTGTCTTTGCCGATACCCGCAATAGCGGTTGGAACTTTTCGCAAGGGTGTGCCTCCCATGGCACAGGTGGTTCGGGAAGTTTCAGCGCGGAAGTCTCTGGCTCATTTACGGCGGGTGGGACAATGGGATGTTCTCGTACATCCTCTCGGTTTACAAAAATTTATTTTAGTTCCTACTCAGGAACAGCAGCACCGAACTCCGGATGGTACAACTCAACCACCGGTCAATACGAAATTTTTTCGCTTGATTTTGGTGATTTCATGGTGACGCCGCCCATTCTGTCGACAGAAAAGCAACCTATTTTTACGGTCAGTGCCACTTGTCCTACCGCCACCACAAATGTGAATTGGATCACTGCTCAATGGACCGATACTCAAACAACCAGTCTTCAGAGTACTTATCTGATAGGAACCGCCACCATTACTGCCAACACGGGAGCATTGACCATCACCGGGCAGTACGATGTGAATGGAACCACTTATTGGTCGGGATCAGTCTCAATGAATTTGGCCTCCTGCTCAAATGGACAGGCGAATTCCACAGGACACAACAACTTGACGGGGACTTTTTATTACAAGGCAGATGGCGGCGGAGTTTACAAGAGTGACAGTGGAAGAGCGTTTTTCATGCTGCCACAGGCTTCCATCACGCAATCCAATTTTGGAAGTAAAACTTTCCAAGGGATACTTTTTAACTCACAGGCCTCTGATAGCGTAAAACCCATCCAGGTGACATCCAATGCCGCGGGTACCGTCTTTACAGTACAACCGTTTTCAGATGTGAGTGCGGGTACGGTTGGCAGTGCTTTTACCGATACCATTACCATTACAAATGCAAACTCGCCTGTTAATGGCATGATGCGAGGAACGGTTACAAGAACAGGAACGGGTGCGGGAGGACCAACAAAAATTGCCTGCCTCGCCAACCGGCACCTCACCAAAGGGCTTAGGGTTATTTGTAGTGGACAATCGCCTAATAGCAGTACTTTGCCGTATAACATTACTTTTAATCAAGAGGCGGACAGCAGTTTGGCTTGCCCGACGAACTACTTGTTGGTGAGGGCCAATCCGACCGTTGGAGTGAATTCTGATTTTTGTGTTTCGAAATATGAGATGAAACAAGGAGAATGTTGGGATGTTTGGGATCCGGATACTGAGAGTTGGCTCATGCGGTACTGTCCCAAGGCCTTATCGGCCGGAACACCGTGGGTGAGTATCACGCGCGATGCTGCGATTAGTTGGTGTCAGGAATATGCAACAGGCTATGACTTAATCTCAAACGCCCAATGGCAAGCGCTTGCACGGGATATTGAGCTGGCCCAGGACTCAAACGGCAACTATCTTAACTGGAGTAATGGGGCGATTACGGGGAGTAATGCCCTAAACCAAGGTCATTCGGATAGTTCTCCAGGAAATGCGCTAGCGGCAAGTACGGATAATGATCCATGCTCGGGAACGGGAAATACGAACTGTGCGACGAATTCGCACAGCGATTTTACTCAGAAGCGAACGCACACATTATCGTCGGGAGAAAGCATCTGGGACGTGGCCGGAAACGTATATGAGTGGGTAAAAGACAATAACAGTACGACTCAAGGAACGAACGGTTATCTATCTGTGAAGACCTGGGATGGAAATCAGGATGCAAGAGAGACTGCGGCAGCCAGACTGAAATGGGGGCCATCCGGAACGTACACTGCCAAAGCAAGTACGCCTTATGGTGGCTTAGGCTATGGAGTTTTGAATTATTCCACCGGCACGGTTATCCGCAGTAGTGACTGGCTCGACGGCGACCTTTCCGGCGTGTTTGCTGCTTTTTTGTACCGTGATGCGTCTTCATATTCAAGTACGACCGTTGGCTTCCGCTGCGTGTACACGCCTCAATGATCCACAAAGTGTCATTTCTTCCCCGTTAGAGTACTACGGCAAAAATATTACCCCAACACCGATCGCAGGCAGCACCTTAGGACGCGATTCAAAGCTCATGGGAGCTTCCAAGTCGGCAACCAAACTCCATCGAACAGCGAGCGGAATTTCCAAAGTAACGGCAGGACCGGCCCGGTAGCGGATCGCTGGCGAGCTGGTCTGCGAGCTTTCAAAAGCGGAAATCGAACTGACCAGGAACTCGAGCCTTTGGACAAGTCCCAGGCCCAGGAACCCCGACTCAGGGGTAGCCATCCAAAACGAACCCACTCCGATATCAAACACGTTTTCGGTCACTCCAACTTCTTTGGTTCCCTCATATCGTCGGAAATAACCCAGGTTCGGAGAGAAAAGCCATTGTTTAGTGGGCAACCATCTACCGAGCACCCGCCCACCAAAAAGGAGATTTAAGCCCCCAAAATCACCCCCATGGATGTTAGTTGCACGGCTGATGATTCCAAGCTCAGCACCGATTGAAAAAGGGCTGGGTACAGAGGGGGCATCATTCTGAGCCAATAGTCGAAACGAAAATCTATCCTCTTCTCTCGGTGGCATGAGGGGCACTTTGGTTCGAACAGCCCGCAAGCTTCGATTAGCCACCAAATTTCCGTGGCGTATAGGCACTTTCCTGCCGCCATTCGAAAAGCCAGACGAGTGATGGCATGCGAAAGTTCCTATGAGGATGATCAACAACCCTGGTTTCCAATGTTTATTTTGCACTGCTGTCTCCGTAAGGTCCCAAGTACCGACTGTAAACTGCCTGGGCGGTGGCCTGATAATCGGAACGAAGTTGTGCCAGTGAATCCAGATGGCACTTTGCCACCTTTCCAAAATCAAACTTGAGCTTCCCTTCGGTCCTTGTCGCGCAATTCATCAGGCCTCCCATCAGTCGGACAAGCGAACGCCCGTTCACCATGTGATCTCCAATTGCCTGGCCAATCTGGTACTGGATGGCTGCCCAGACGGCGCCTCCCGAGTGAGGTGCAACCACCTTTTCTTGTGAAATTTCATTGTGATATTCCTGGGAAAATTGTTTGGCCTGGCTTAAGTCGCGTGGTTCATTAGGAAAGGTGCACAAGAAAAATCCCGGATCTTTTGCGACAAGAAACCCAAAATAATCGGCGAGTCCTTCGTTGAGGGCTCGTTCAGTATTCAGACTGAGGTAGTCAGCAAAACCAGTTTGATCCTTCAGTCTCTGCTTACGGGCAAGGTAATGAAAAACAAGATGGGTAAACTCATGAACCATGATTCCGACGTTTACGCCGAGAGGCATCCCTTCTATCAGTGGTGTCGTTGGAAAGGAAAAAAAGTAGTTTCGAATGTCTTCGGGATTGTCATTGATAAAGTAAGGTTTGTATTCTGCATTATCTACCGCTTCGGAATCTTCCCCTTTGAAAGTTCTTCTGGCTTCGTGGACAATTTTCGTGTCGGAAAGATTTGGAACCAATTTAGCCACGTCTGAGACAGTGTCCAAACTGGAGAAAAGCAAGAAGCCTTGTTCGACAGCAAAATACAACGAAGCCCCAAAGAGCGTATCGTAGTTTAAGGGGATAAAAGTGCTTCCACTGCGGCCGAAATCGACGACGATGCTTTCTAAGCCAGCCCCCGTGCCAAGGACAATGGATTGGTCGGACTGGTTACTATCCAATAGGTTTTCATCGAACGTGACGACGCTTCCAATTCTGCCTCGCAGCTCATAGATGTTATCAACCGTATAAAGCGTGGCGGGGGCGATTGTGTACCTGCAATGATCTGCGGTCGGTTGAATCAAACGGATTGAAAGCACTCCCCCCACCGGTCCATTAGAGCAGGAGCTCAGCATAATAACGGTAATGAACAAAATGAATACAGGCATTCGGTTGCTCCGGCATCTTTCAGGAGCACATGCTATGCCACTCGGATGGTCGGTGGACTGCGAAATGGTTAGCTTTTTTCTTCATTAAACAGGACGTATTCAGGGGGCGGAGGCGTTTCTTGTCACCACCCTGTTACTGCTGAAACACCCACCCCGCTCTTAATCTCCCAAGGAGCCGAGAGATAGAACGTGCACAAGAGGATAAAGGGGATCAAAAGTCCCGTTGCGGGCTTCTATTTGCTCGCGATACGATTGACAGACTCCGAATCAGCAGACCAAACGCACATTTGAGTTTGCCCTTGCTGAGTGGCCAGGAGCAGCTTTCCGTCTGGAGAAAATTCGGTAATAACGCTATCTGCAGCTCCGTGAATCGATGAACGATAGTGGTATTCAGGCGGAGCTCGATGAGAAGGCATCCGTGGGACAAATAGGCCGCCAAGCTGAGAAAGTTTACTGGACAGGATGCCCGTACCTTCCCTGCTCGTTGAAACATCGATCTCGGATTCCATCACTTGCAATAGCTTTGCATTAGAAGTCGAGTGTGAGAGCAACGTCAACTGACCGTCTCCGTCGGGAACCAGAATGGTCTGTTGGCCATCTGGAGATAGATGTACATGTCTGTAGTGAAGAGTGTTGTAAACATGAACCTTGTTCTCTTTTAGGTTAAGAATTCCCGCTCGTCCGCCGATTTGTCTAAAATGAACGAATTGGCCGTCTGCCGATACCCCTGAACGGAAAGAATAATCCCAATTTTTTCCAACCGTTTCCCGGTGCGCCGTCTTGGAGTCAAGTTTTACAATGTCTCCTTTATAGGAGGTAAGAAGAAGTTGGTGATTGGTAAACATGAATTTTACCCATAAGCGTGGGGAGAAGCTTGTGATTCGTTCATCCATGTTTATTCGATCGTTTTCATGTAGTTTAGGCTCTTTTGTTAAATCAAACACAAACAGTCCATTTTGGTGAGAAGAACTCCAAGCATCAACGAGCGGTCTCGGCTGAAGGAGTAGAGCCATCCGAGTACCGTCATCGGAAATGTCGACAGCAGCTGCGGCTTCGTCTTTTGGGAGTTCTATCTTTGATGCCCTGTATTCGCCCTCGTCCCATTTCCAGAAAACAACGCTATCTTCATTTGCGTGACCTAGGCAGTCTATTCCCGAGCATCTTGTCTCGCCAGCGACGATAAAGTTGCCATATTGCAAAAAGCGAACGGTTGTTAGGTCGACTTCGTTTTTCAACTGAGTGAGAATCTTGGGTTGCTTGGTTTCAAGATTCCATTCAACCACGTTGCCTTTCTGATCAGACGAAAGGATGGCAAAGCGCTTTTTGCTGAAAGTCGCAGCAATGATCGGTTCTTGTTGGGTGAAGCACGCGAGCGGCTTTTCACTCTTGAAATTACCTTGAGTACTCTGTCCGACCAGTGTGGTTTTCTTCGCATCCAGTTGCTTAACTTCTGCTTCCTCGGCTTTTTGTTTGTTGTTTGTGGCCAGCAGGCTTTGGAGCGCACGATCGGAAACCCATTTTTGTCTTCCAGGAAGGAATCGTCCGCTGTGACGATCCATCACTGCAAGGGTCTCTTCCAGGGAGGCCTTCTTACCCGCGAGTACAATTTCTGAAGTTGCAGAAACCTTCGCTAGCAAAGTAGTTGCTTTGTCTTTTCGTTTTTGATCGTTAATTCCCGAGTAAACCATGGCTGAGTAGGCGAGCATGCCAGTCGATAAGTTGTCTTCATAGACGTCCAGAAGTTTATTCAGATATTGGGCTGCAGCATGTGCCCTTCCATGATCCATGTGCCAGACGGCCATGATCCAGGCAGCTTGTTTACCAGCATCTAAACTTAGAAATCGGTCGGCTATTCTTGATGCCGCCTTGTAGTCACTGTTCTCAAGTGCTTGCTCTAATTTTTTCTTTTGCTCGGTCCCATGTTGGAGGTTGTACGCCTCTTTTCCAGGAGCGGGCAAAGAATACAGCAGTCGGTGGATTTCCAAGTGCAGCTCGACAAGACTCCCATCCTTTGCACGGAACAAAAGATTTTGTCCATCGAGTAGGGTCTGTAGCTCGCGAAAACCTTCCGACCACCTGGGTCCGTGTTCATCACCGGCAAAGCAAGCCCTTGCTTTTTCAATACGTTGCAGCTCTCGAACCCCACGAGGTCCGTCAAACTCGTCCCCTGCGTACAACCCGCCCGCAGCGCAGACAAATAGCGTACATGCCACCATCCAACCCATCCTAAATGTCACTGGTATCCCCCCCAGTTATCTAATTGCGCACAGCATAACGCAGTTTAGTTTATTAGACAATGCAAAGCATCAAGGTGAAACATTTTGTTGGAATACACCCGTTAGGGCCCGTCAGGCGCATACCCAGGCTGAAAAGGAAGGATGGTCCTTTTCAGAAGATTATTCGCTTGTTTGTGTGGTTAAGTAGAGGGCAATTCCCATTTGATTGATCTGGTCCCGCTGTTCTTCCAACCAATCGATGTGGGCATCCTCGTCTCGAAGGATTTCCTCCAGCAATTTGCGAGACACAGCATCCCCGACTTCATTTGCGAGCTTAATGGCATCGTTGTAGTCACGGATAGCACCAAGTTCCGCATTCAAGTCGGATTCCAATTGCTTGGCGACGTCTGCTCCTATTAGTACAGCATTCAATTTACTCACCGTAGGAGTGCCTTCAAGGAAAAGAATTCTTCCGATCAGTTTTTCAGCATGCTTCATTTCTTCGATTGCTCGTTTTTCAATAGTCTTGTGTAGACGATTGTACCCCCAGTTAGCGCACATTTCTGAATGAACCATGTATTGGTTGATAGCGGTCAATTCATCACAAAGCAGTTCGTCGAGCTTGCGAATTAACGTTTCATTTCCTTTCACCGGCGCCTCCTTTCAGATCAGAAGGTAGCCTATAACATATTAGGGAGGGCGTAAATATCCGGACAAAATCTAATTAACTTCAAAGCACCTTACTAGCTGAGTCCCTTCCGTGCCACATCGGGCAACGGGTGGCTCGCTTTGTCGGCACTTTCCAGTAGCCATTGGGCAGCGGGTGTGAAAGGAACACCCTGGCGGTGGCTGGAGGGGGGACGGCAGTTCACCGAACAGCCGTATTCGCTTGCGCATCTTTTCTAATTGCGGCTCAGGGATGGGCACGGCTGAAACCAATGCCTGTGTGTAT
The DNA here is from genome assembly GCA_016207775.1 of Deltaproteobacteria bacterium. GTDB lineage: Bacteria > Bdellovibrionota > FAC87 > UBA2466 > UBA2466 > JACQOU01. The sequence continues at coordinate 4,329 of JACQOU010000193.1, read as the reverse complement.
GGATGCCTGGGGTGTTTATAAAGTTCATCCCGACTTGCCATCTCGACTACTTTTCCCAGATACATCACGGCGATGCGATTTGCGATGTACTTTACAACGGCAAGATTGTGCGAAATAAAAATCATCGAAAGCCCGAGTTCTTGTTGGATCGTCTTCAAAAGGTTCAGGATCTGGGCTTGTACAGAAACATCTAAAGAAGAAAGCGGCTCATCGGCCACAAGAATCTTTGGTTCCGGTATCAAAGCACGTGCAATCGCAATGCGCTGCCGTTGGCCGCCAGAAAATTCGTGTGGATATTTGCGTGATGTGGAAAGTGGCAATCCCACTCTATCGAGCGCCGTTCGAACCTTCGTATGGATTTGGGTAGACGAAAATTCTGAGTAGGCTTTGAGGGGTTCTGAGAGGATATCAAAAACAGTCATTCGAGGATCCAAAGAACCGTACGGATCTTGGAATACCATCTGAATATTCTTTCTTGCCTTACGAAGCTCTTCCCCTTGAAGCGCGAGGAAGTCGATTTCCCCCATCGCCACTTTTCCTGTTGTCAGCTTGATCAGTCGAATTAAAGCTTTTCCCAGGCTGGTCTTTCCACACCCTGATTCGCCGACAATTCCTAACGTTTCCCTTGGCCAAAGATCCAGGGAAACATCGTCGACTGCTTTGAGAAAGCGCTTCCGGCCAAGCCCGGAAAAACCTGAACGCACCGGATAGCAAACACTTAAGTTTTCTATTTTGAGAACAGGTTCCCTCATTGGACAGTCTCCAGATGGCAAAAGGAGCGATGTGAGGGGCTCAGGCTGCATGGCTTTGGAGCCGTCTCTTTGCAGGCGTCCAGTCGAAGTGCGCATCGGTCATAAAACGGACATCCGGGCGAAAGCTTGGAAAGGTCGGGGGGGCTGCCTCCGATTACTGGTAAAACTTCCTGGGGAATATCCACACGAGGAGTCGATTTGAGAAGCGCCGTTGTGTAAGGATGGCTGGAGGCTGAAAAAAGTTCATGAGCCGTTGCCTCCTCCATCATTTTGCCCCCGTACATGACAAGAACTTTGTCCGCAACGGAAGCCACGATTCCCAAATCGTGAGTAATAAGAATGATGGACATGCCGGTTTCTTTTTTCAGCTCTCCAAGGAGTTCAAGAATTTGCGCCTGAATGGTCACATCAAGAGCAGTAGTGGGCTCGTCGGCAATCAATACCTCTGGCTTGGTGGTGATGGCCATGGCAATCATCACACGCTGGCGCATTCCGCCACTAAATTCATGAGGGTAAGAGTGCATGGTTCTCGCTGCATCGGCGATGCCGACTTTTTCAAGAGACTCAGAAGCCACTTTCCAGGCCTCTTTCTTGGAAAGTTTACGGTGAAGGCACAGAGGTTCGATGAGTTGGGTTCCAATCTTGAGATAAGGATTCAGCGAGGTCATCGGTTCCTGAAAAATCATGCTGATGCTATCGCCTCTGACTGCGCGCAATTTATCTTTGCCTGCCTTGATGAGATCTGTATCGTGGAAAAACGCCTGACCGCCAGCAATCCGAAGCGGGGGCATGGGCAAAAGCCCCAGATAACTCAGCTGGCTGACTGTCTTACCGCTGCCGCTTTCGCCGACAATTGCCAGTGTTTCGCCTTTTTGGATTTCAAAGCTAATTCCGTCAACGGCCTTAATAATGCCTCGTCGGGTATGAAAATGGGCTCGAAGGTCTCGGATGGCGAGGATGGGAACCGAAGAGGCCATTAGTCTTTCGCCCCCTTGGGATCGAGCGCATCTCTAAGCCCATCTCCCAAGAAATTTAGAGAAAAAAGCGTCAGGGAGAGTACCAGCGCGGGAAAAATCAACAGCCATGGAGCTACTTCCATTGAACCCACTCCACTTGCTATGAGAGTTCCCCAGCTTGCCATGGGAGCCTGGACGCCAAGTCCCAGGAAACTTAGAAAAGCTTCCTGAAGGATGACTTCAGGAATGGTCAAGGTCAGATAAACGATCACAGGGCCCAGCGAGTTGGGAATCAAATGACGAAAAACGATAGCCGTGTTTGAAATACCCATTGAGTGCGCAGCTTCTATAAACTCTTTTTGCTTCAACGAAATAACCTGCCCGCGCACAATTCGAGCCATCGTCAGCCACTGGGTGAGGCCCAGAGCGATAAAAAGTAAGAAAATATTCCTGCCAAAAAATACCATTAGGATAATAACCAGAAAAACAAAAGGCAGTGCGTACAAAGCGTCCACAACTCTCATCATGACGTTATCTGTTCGCCCGCCCAGAAACCCGCTAACTGCACCGTACACGACCCCAACCAATACGGTGACAAACGTCGCGAGTACTCCAACCATTAAAGAGATCCGCCCTCCGTACAGGATACGCACTAACAGATCCCGTCCAAGAGCGTCACTGCCCAGCCAATACTGAGCGGAGGGAGGGGAGAGAGCGGCCTCCAGGTTCTGAGTCTCGAAACTGTAACGGCTAAACCATGGAAAGACGATGCAGGCCGTAACTTCCACGATAAGAAAAACGATTCCACAAACAGCAATTTTGTTTCTTAGAAGTCGATGAAAGGCATCCTTCCAGGGACTGATTCCCGCATCGTCGGTAGAAGTAAGCAGTTGTGCCTGCTCTGGTGAAGAATCCATTGTGGTTACTAGAGTACTACTCATATCGTACCCTCGGATCGAGGAAAACGTACAGAACATCCACCACAAAGTTGCAGACAAAAAGAATTGAAAAATAAAGAAGGCTGGTACCCATTACCACGGTATAGTCACGATTGAGAGCGCTTTCGATAAAGAAGCGTCCGAGACCCGGGATATTGAATATCGTTTCTGTGACGAGAGCGCCGGTCAGAAGCCCGGCAAGCGCCGGCCCCAGAAAGGAGACCACCGGCAATATTCCACCCCTCAGTGAGTGCTTGAACAATATCTGTACTTCCGATAGTCCCTTTGCGCGTGCCGTTCTTATAAAATCCTGTGTACGAATTTCCATGAGTCCGCCCCTCATCAGGCGCGAAATAAAGGCGGCATAAGCGAAGCCCAAAGTCAGCGAAGGCAGCACTCTATCTTGCCAACTATCCCATCCAGCGACGGGAAGCACCCCCATCCAAAGGCCAAAGATAAGGACCAGAAGGGGACCAATCACGAAGGTAGGCAGGCAAATACCCAAAACGGAAAAAGACATCGGGAGATAATCGAGCCAACTGTTTGGCTTGAGTGCTGCCATGGCCCCCGCAAGCACACCTATCAGTAAGGCCCATCCCAGGGACCAAAGGCCTAATTCTAAAGATACGGGAAAAGCTTCTGCGATGAGTTCATTGACTGTGCGATTCGCGTGTTTGAAAGACGGTCCGAGATCGAAGCGGGAAAGATCTGCGAGGTAGATGAGATACTGCTTCCAAAGCGGTTGATCTAAATGGTACTGAGCATTCAAACTTTCCATAATTTCAGGAGGAACGATTTTTTCTTTGTCGAATGGACCCCCTGGTGCGAACCGAATCATGAAAAAAATGACGGTAATGACCCCGATAAAAACGGGTAGCATGATGGACACTCTTCCGAAGAGGTATCTTAAGCCCATTCGTTTCCTCTTTAAGGCTTTGCACTGACGCTAATAAATTTGAGCACGTGCGTATCCTCGACATTATCGTACCACCCTTGCACAGCTGGTTCTTTCAGATAGGGGCGGGTGTAGATGTAAATTGGGATGATCGGTAATTCATCGAGTAAAATGTCCTCGAGTTTTTGAAAGATTGCATGACGCTTTTTTGGATTTCTTTCCTTTGCGGAGGCTAGGATAAGACTGTCATATCCCTTATTGGAAAATCCGGTTTGGTTGTTGCCACCGTTCGTAACCCAGAGATTTAAAAAATTGTCCGGATCATTGTAGTCAGCGATCCATCCCGCGCGGGCGATCTGATAGTTCATAGTTCTTCTGCTGTCGAGATAGACTTTCCATTCCTGATTGTACATACCGACTTCAATACCCAGGTTCTCTTTCCACATGGCTTGGATAGCTTCTGCAATATTTTTGTGGTTCGTCTCCGTGTTGTACAAAATCTCAAGTCTTGGGAATCCTTTTCCTCCAGGAAAACCGGCTTTTGCGAGAAGCTCACGGGCCTTGTTGACCTGGCTGGAATCGGCCGGGAGACGGGGAATTGGAGTAAATCCCCCAGTGCCAGGAGGGGTAAACGCCTGAGCGGGATGTTGTCCTCCCTTGATTACAAGTCGGACGAGCCGATCCCGGTCAATAGCAAGATTAAGCGCCTGGCGCACTAGTTTGTTGCTGAGAGGAGGCTTGGCCGTGTTGAGGAGATAGTAGTAAGTGCCGAGGTATGGCGCTTCATG
>JACQOU010000011.1 GCA_016207775.1 Deltaproteobacteria bacterium | reverse complement strand
GCGTCGACCTTTGAAATGTTTAAACAAAAAGTCTTACGCTATTTGCAGGAAAAGGGGCAGTCTACCACTTCGGAACTTCGTACTGGGCTAAATGTCTCAAGAAAGCATGTGATATACTTACTTGAAAAAATGGACGAGCAGCGGCTTACGTATCTGAAGGATGGCGTGAGACGGCTGCTTAGGTAGTGTCCCTTACCCCGGATACCAGGTCAGTTGATTCTCTTTGACGTAAATAACGATTTGGCATGTCCATCATCTTTCGCAAAGACCGCCACCACTTTTTCGCTGGAATCCTTGGTGGAAGTGAAAACTATGCCATCGCCGCCATTCATACGAAGAAAGTTTCCCAGAAGCTGCGAAATGAGCGGTGCTTTCTGCATCGACCACAGTGCCATCATAGGAGTTGCAAGAATCAAGTCCAATAAACCCGGATAGTCTAGTTGCACCGCAACCTTTTCGAGTTGCCATAAGTGGAGAGAAGTTTTCGGTGCAAGTTCGTATTCCTCAGCGTTGCCCAGCGGCTCTCCCGCCTCCTTTCTGGCGCACTTTATTGAAGAGGCCACGTATAAGCAAGCGGCCATGGTGAGACGTGGAAATAGATCGTGCTGCTGCATCTGAGCGCCCCCAACATTGAATCTACCCCCAGCGGAGAGGCTGCCAGCCACCGAAAGAGGATCAAGACCGGCATAAACGATTCTGAAGACTGTCTTGTCCCAGCTCTCGAAAACTGGGGTTACTGTCTTTGTCTCTAACCACTTCCAAAAAATAGAGCCTGCCACCATATCTGCTTTCAGCCGAGCTGCCTGTTTTTGTGCAGCCTCCCGAGCGATAGCGGTCAACGCTTTTACGCTGTGGTCTTGAACGATCCCCGTCCTGTGGCTTTGAGTTCTTACACGTATCCGCTTTTTCTGTTTTGCTGTTTCCGATCGTGCTCTTTTGCGACCCATTTCTTAAAATGCAGCACCAGGCGTAAGTCCAGCACGTGAAGCCAGCCACGCAATCAATTCTTTTCCATTACCACGCATAATGACGTCGAAAGGGACATCACCAAATGTCATCGTATTTGGGCTCATCAGCCATCGTACAGTCTGGGCCAAATCCTTACCCATCAGGCCATACGCGATATCGGTTGCAATCACTAACTCGATCAAACTTTGCTTGATTTCTTTGGGGATTGGAATCTCATCCCGATAGGCAGTGGTCCGTTGAATTCCAAAGATTCTTGAAAGCGATGTTGGATTCAGCCCTGTTGTTTCCATGAACCGCCTTGGGCGCAACCGCGCTAAATCACTCGAAAGGAAGCCAAGGTGGTTTTTGATTGAGCCAAGATCCTCGGCACTGTATCTATTGGCGCTCGAAGCTCGCATATCCATTACCTCAAATGCAGTGTAACACGAATGTCACAAAAATGCCACGTTGTCAACATAAGTTATTGATATTGCACTAGATAAATGATGGCTAGATAAAGACACATATTTGACGTCGACTACTGAAATATGTCACATGGATGTTATATACATCGGGGACTCGCATTGGATGGAATATCGGTGTCTTGCCGCTGGTCTTCTGAGTGATTGTTTTTGTGGAGATAAACTACACATAAGAAAAATTATACGACATTATCGAAAGCGCCTCTCACGGCTTTTTTCTTGCAGTAATTCGTTCACCCACTAACACCGAGTTTAACCACTCTGTTATGCAGTCCTTATCCATTTTGAAAAGCTCGTTACCATGGAAAAGCACTCGGAGTAAATCGATAGAAGACGATGAGTCGACGCTTCGCAGGCGCCATTGTCTGTACCCATACGTCAAAATGATGAGTGCCTTTTGTCCTATTAGCCTGAGTTCCAGCAACCTCCCAATCTAGCTGGCGAGAACTTATGTCCTCTCTGTCATACGCCCAGGCTCCGGTTCGAGCAGCAGTCTCTCCGATAGTCGCCAGAAACAACTTAAGTCTGTAGGCTTCTGCACCATAAGAACGCCTCACAACAGAACTAACTCCATGGGCAGATAGACCTACCAATCCGGTTGCTACACCCATAGCCGTCGCAGCTTGGGGACCAAGCTTTAAACAAGCCGCCCCTGGTGCACATAAGCCTTCGACAATCGCATGAGCAAGGATGATCCGGCCGCGTGTTCTCGCGACAATACCAACAGTTTCCCCAAGGCTCTTATCTTGATCCCTGAGGTGTTGTATAAATTTATTTATGATCTCCGTATCTTCAACAATCCAGGTTTTCTTGTTGTTTTCCGGAGCTGCTCGATACTCCACCATTCTGGTACTTATGGCCAGTCTCTTTTCGATGGTGCCTCGATATATATCTGTTGCAAACGGTTCCTCCGGTGGCGTTGGTGAATGAACGAAGCCAAACCAAGGATCGTGGGTAGCTACAACTGTTTCCACCTCATGACTAAGAGCTGTTGCATCAGTGTGACTGAGTTCGACCGCCCCTTTCAGGAAGGACAGTTTTCCAAGAAATAACTGAGAAAGGGCCTGGTCGCATCCAGCAGCAATACAATGCTGAGAGAAAGACAATATTAGCAATGCAACAAAAAGTTGAATAGGCCGGGACATTGCTAATAGATGTGCAAATAATGTTCCCTCAGCGAATGCATTCTCTTAGACCACAGAGTTATTTATTCGCAATGTATACAGCTTGAACACGCAACGCTGCGAATATTCTTAAGCACAGTGCGGTGATAATTAACTTTTTTGTATTTCCCGCCAACATTGGCTCGTCATCGACGTGGCTAAATGGTTGACGGAGTAGGTGACGAATCGCCAAGATTCGCAAAAATAGAAGTGATCGGACGTTTATCAGAGTGGATCGCTTGCGGCCCTCTAATCCTTCTTCACTAAATGCCTTAGCAGTACCAAATCCTGCCGGTTTTTGGCAAAATCTACGGCGGCTTCAAGCTCTTCGGGGTCCTGAAAATAATCGGTGGGTATCTTGAGCAAGGTTTCAGAGGCTTG
>JACQOU010000185.1 GCA_016207775.1 Deltaproteobacteria bacterium | reverse complement strand
GTGTAACTTTGTCGAAAGGCTTTACTGCTGAAATTGTAACGACCAAGGTTTTCTGACGTTATTTTATGCATTGTTATTTTGCAGTCAGCAAAGTTTGTAATCTTCGATGTCGTTACTGCTACGTGCCCGAACACAATAAGAATCAGCAAGTCGATTATGATGAGAAGGCGTTATTTGCCACCAGGGAATTTGTAAAAAAGATTGAGAAAGAGAAATTTCACATCGACAGCGTAACGCTGCATGGCGCCGAGCCAACCATACTTTCTTCGGAAACGCTTGGAGAAATTATCAACCTTTTTTCATCGGCGGCAAATAACGATGTCAGGATACAGTCCAATGGAACGCGCCTTACTCCCAGCTATCTGGACAGACTCATAAAAGTTATAAAAAATCCAAACAAGCTATTTGTTGGCATCAGCATGGATGGGAGCGCGAACATTCATAACTCCCAGAGGAACAACACCTGGGATCTTATCACCAGAAATATTATGGAGCTGCGCGAAAGGAGGTTTGAGGTAGGGCTTCTGGCGGTCATTACGAGTGAGACTCTCAAGCATCTTCGAGAATTTGGTTATTGGGTCGAGTATATGAAGCCCTTGGTCCGTGGAATTACATTCAAGATGGGGGAACACGGATACAGCTTGAAGGCCTCAGAAAATGCCCGTTTTGCCGAATGGCTTTACAAGAACAAACACATCAAACACCTTCAAGCTTTCATGCCGGATCTTTGCATCCACGACGGTAACCAGTGCGAGTTCTATGAATTTGACCTGGACGGTAACTGCTATTCGTGCAACAAGAACTACAATGACTCGGGTACGTTTGCAAACTGGCATGAAGACAGTTTCAAGACGATTGTAAAAAAACGGGAAATCCTCTACGGAACACAAGCGATCGATCCCGAATGCAAGAGCTGCTCATATCAATCACTTTGCCACAGCGGCTGTCCCCTTAGTCGTGAAAATGGGAAATCAGTTGATTGTCTTGTGAAGAAAAATATTTATTCAAAGCTGACAGAGGTCGGAGTTTCCAATGAGCGTTTCTTTTCTGTTGAGCGGCAATCAACCATATTAGCGGTGCTTCGTTCTACCTTCCCTAAGTTTTTTTCCATGCTTGATAATCCTGAGGGCACCAAACTTGTAGAAGATTTCGAGGACCAAGAAGCCTATGCCCTTGAGGTTCATCAAATTCCCAGTCAGTTTCTTTCATTTATAAAAAAACAAAGCCGTCCAAAACTATCAGCGTTCCTCTTGGAGCTGGCAGATTACGAATTTACCCTCTTTAACCTTGGGCCTGCCGAATTGAAATGTTCCGATACACTGTCTCAAGATGCTTGCCTTGCTGATGCACGGCCCATATTTAATCCTTGCCTGACACTCAAAACTTTCAGCTATCCTGTCCACACCGTGGCCAATAATGGCTGGCGCAAAAGACCAAAGGCACGTAAGACAGAGCTTCTCTTTTGGTGCAAGGCGGAAACGGTGCAGGCTTTACCACTCAAGCCTGTGAGCGCACGGCTTTTGAGCCTTTTTTTGAATGATTCCTCCCTGACAGTGGGGAAGGCTTTGGAAAATTGGCGAACCCCTAACGAAGCCCTCGGCATACTGAAGGCCCTTTATGACCGTTCAATTATCGTTTCATGGGCATCCACATTCGGAGGAAATAAATGATTATGAAATGGCACAAAATGTTTGTTCATTCTCTAACACTTCTTCAAGCACCGTTCCTTCTTGTGATACGGCTTTATTGGGGCTGGCAGCTCTTTGCAACCGGCAAGGGAAAACTAGGAAACATTCCCAAAATTATCGAGTACTTTAATTCCCTTGATATTCCTCTGGCGAGTTTCAACGCATATTTGGTGGGAATAACCGAATTCACTGGGGGACTGCTTCTCCTGTTGGGTTTAGGCTCACGCGTGGCCGTCATTCCCGTCATTATCGCAATGACAGTTGCCTACCTCACAGCCGATCTTGATGCGATCAAGGCCCTCTTTTCGGAGCCGGCTCTTTTTGCTCAAGCGGCTCCTTTTCCTTTTTTGATGACGTCTCTTATCGTATTGATCTTCGGGCCTGGCGCTTTTTCTGTTGATACGCTTGTTGCAAAATTCTTCAGAAGAAAACAAGAGTGAATCAGTTATTTGGAGCCCCTGACCCAATCCAATTATAGAGCTGTTGCTTCTCATTCGATCTTCAATGGATCAAAATTTGTCAAAGAGAATGGTTTTCTTGATGAGGGACGCTTGAGCATTTTCTGAAGCTTGGTAGGGATACCAGCCAATATGTGTAAAGCCTGTGATGGCAATGGAGGCATGAACCTCCGAACTCGTCCGATGTGTTTGGGAAAGATCCGCTCAAAGAGCCGTCTGCCCTTTGGCGTTAATAAAAACTTTGATCGCGCCTTACGCTTGGAGCTCGATTGCTTTTCAAAAACACGTTTGATGATACCGTCGGTGATAAGGCGCCTTAGAAACATGGTGATGTTTCCTCGCGTGACGAGCAGACGATCTGAAATTTCGACTGCTGCAAGAGGGCCATCGAAATAAAGATGCAGCAAGATTTGAAACCTTGGCATGGAACAGTTGTCTGACAACAATCCAAGCTCTAATTCGCGGTAAATGGCGCGGGAAGCGGTGAGGATGGCTACCCAGCTCCTTACTTCCGTAAATCGGAATACTTCTTGAAGTTTCTTATATTTGTTGTCCTTACCCTTCATTCTCACAATTTCAATTGATTCCCTTAATGGGTGAATTTTCTTATGACACTGTCTTCGAGATGCCGTAAGCGTGTCACCCACCCCTCTCTCCAAAAGAGTGGTCCAAGAAAATACTAAGTTCAAAATGTTTATCTGTAAACAAGTTGCTTCTTGTGTGCCACATAAATCCACATAAATTCATTTATAACCAGCGGTATTTATGTAACAATCTGCATGTAAAAATGGAATCATAAGTCACTTACCTATCAGGGAAGCATATGAAAAAGCTTGCACCAAAAATCGCCATTATTCTTTGCTTGATCACCAGTGTCTATTTATTACAGCACTTTGGCTTCGCGCATGAACTGACTTTGGATAGCCTAAAGGCCAGGCGGGCCGAACTTATGAGCTATTACGAGCTGCATCCCTTTGCCACGCTCGTTTCTTATTTTCTAATCTACATCGTTTCTACCGCCCTTTCAGTGCCGGGAGCATTGGCGCTGAGTATTGCTGCCGGAGCACTCTTCGGATTTTGGGTCGGATTGATTGTCGTGTCTTTTGCCAGCACCATCGGTGCCACACTGGCGTTTCTTGTTTCGAGGTACCTTCTCCGCGGTTTTATCGAAAATAAATTTCAACACAAACTAGCCAGGATTAATGAGGGAGTTAAAAAAGAGGGGCCATTCTACCTTTTTATTCTTCGGCTTATTCCAATTGTTCCATTTTGGCTTGTAAATCTTGCCATGGGCTTGACCTCCCTCAGCACAGGATCTTTCTTTGTTGTGAGCCAGATCGCCATGCTCCCGGCAACAGCGGCTTATGTGAATGCCGGAACCGAGCTTAGCCAAATCAGTTCCTTGCAAAATATTTTATCGCTAAGAGTGCTCATCGCGTTTGTGATCGTTGGTCTTTTGCCGCTGCTATCAAAGAAACTGATTGAACACCTTAAGACGCGAAAATTCACGCGCAGATTTAAACGGCCAAAGAGTTTTGATTATAACCTTGTCGTCATTGGCGCGGGCTCTGCGGGGCTTGTCTGCTCCTATATTGCTTCGGTCCTCAAAGCAAAGGTTGCTTTAATCGAAAAACACAGAATGGGCGGTGATTGCCTCAATACCGGCTGTGTGCCCAGTAAAGCATTTATCCGGTCTGCCAAAATTTTGTCTTACATCCGCAGAACACAGGAATTTGGCTTAGAGCCGATGGAAGCGCGTTTTGATTTTGCAAAAGTGATGGAGCGCGTACAGCGTGTGATAGGTAAAGTCAGGCCTCATGACTCTATTGAACGTTATACGAAGCTAGGAGTTGAGTGCATTGAGGCGAAAGCTAAAATCCAAAGTCCCTATGAAATCAGAGTGGGCGAGAGAACGATCACTGCACGAAACATCATCGTCGCTACGGGTGCAGAGCCTCTTGTTCCCTCAATTCCCGGTCTTGACCAAATCAAGTTTCTGACTTCCGATACGGTTTGGGATATTCGCAGCCTTCCCCGGCGTCTTCTTATCTTTGGCGGTGGCCCTATCGGCTGCGAGCTGGCACAGGCTTTTTCTAGATTTGGTTCACAAGTGACGATAGTTCAAACAGCCCCTCATATTCTCATGCGAGAAGATGAGGATGTATCGACTCTAATCGAAAACAAGTTTAAGCATGAGGGCATTACCCTTTTAACGCGTCATAAGGCAAAGGCCTTTGGTAGAAACAATAATGAGCGCTGGCTAACTTGCGAGTCGGGTGGAAAAGAAATCCAGCTGGAGTTTGACGAAGTTCTTTTTGCGATCGGAAGAAAAGCAAATGTGAAGGGGTATGGCCTTGAAGAGCTTGGAGTAGAAGTTTCAGAGCGTGGCCAGATTGTAGTTGACGAGTATTTGAGGGCCAATTTCCCAAATATCTATGCCTGTGGCGACGTCACAGGTCCCTATCAATTCACTCATACGGCAGCCCACCAAGCCTGGTATGCGACGGTAAACGCACTCTTTAGTCCAATAAAGAAATTTAAGGTTGATTATCGTGTCATTCCCTGGACAACCTTTACCGATCCAGAAGTAGCGCGCGTTGGCCTCAATGAAAAGGAAGCGGCCGAGAAAAATATTCCTGTTGAAGTCACAAAATTTGAAATCGAAGAGCTCGATAGGGCCATTGCCGAAGAAGAAGATCATGGCTTTGTAAAAGTACTGACTCCCCCTGGCCAGGACACAGTGCTGGGTGCCACAATCGTAGGGCATCACGCGGGAGACATAATCCCGGAATATATCGCTGCCATGAAGCATGGTTTTGGGCTTAACAAGATATTGGGAACCATACATATCTACCCGACACTTTCCGAATCAAACAAATACGCGGCTGGCAACTGGAAGAAAGCAAAAGTGCCTACAAAGGCCCTTAGGATCTTGGAAAAGTTTCATGCATGGAGGAGAGCGTGAGCTTTTTAGCGCATCTCAAAACAATTATCGGGATCGCAGCCGCTTGGCTCGCCACATTGCCAATTGCAGCGCTGCTCGGGGTAATCTGCTTTCATATCAAATAATCCAAAAAGTTTCTGAAACAGACTGCGGATTTGGGTTTTTCCCCGATAAACACGGTTGTTGAGTATGATGTGGGCGGTTTCGCTATAGTCTGCAACTATCGCCCCAAGATCGCGGGTGTTCCACGCACTGATGTGGCGTTGCCAAGTCCCCTGTGTGCTTGCGTGTGCAATAAATCCCAAGAATAATGTTATCGTGATTGATATCTGTTTCATTTTTCTCCTCCTCAATTCCGTTCGACTAACTTACTTATAAATGATGAAAGGCGGGGATTGAATGGTTGCGATTATCAGCCACTAGTCCTAGATTATCACCCATGAAAAAGCGCCAAAGCGCAATTCAGATTGCGGGATTTGAGCATCTTCCAGAAGGCCAACTGTTAACCCAGTTCGTCGATTTTGGTCACGATATGGGGGCAGCCTATGAACGCTGTGTTGGATACACCAAGGATTTTCATGTCCATGATCGCATCAATCTCACCTTTCCCCGCAGTGCCTCCGTTATCAAGTTTTCTATGAAATCACCACCAACCACCCTTATGGTCGACAACACTCGGTTCTTGTGGATGCCAGCCCGAACATTACATCGGCAAGACACGAGATCGGTCATTTACGACAACTTTGCTATTTTCCCAACTGAAGCAGTCATCGATGAAGCGTTTGGCAAATTCAATGAACGATACGGACTTAAGGCCATTCTTCCCCGCCAAACGCTAGTACGCCGGCGGACCGCTTTGTTTGATGCGCTTCTTAGCGAATACTTCACTGAGAGAGTGCTGGAGAGAAAAAAACCCAGGCTGCTTCTTGATTTGGGTTTTCAAATATTCGATGAACTGTTGCGCATACTGTTCTGCCCCAAACGACTGCATGGAGCAACAGAGGAAGAGCAGCCGAGCGAGCTGCCCATTGCCCGTGCGGTCCGATTTATTGAAGGGAATCTGTTTACTGAGCTGAATTCAAAGTCGATTGCATGGGCTTCTCATTCAAGCGTACCGAGTCTCTTTCGCAAGTTCGAGCGTGACATAGGGATGACTCCCCGACAGTACATCATCAAGAGGCGGATGGAAGAGGCGCTGAGGCTTCTGAAAACCGGTGAATACAATGTGGGAGATGTTGCCCTGCTTGTGGGCTACCAGGATAGTGCTGCCTTTTCCAAAGCTTTTAAGAAACTCTTCGGCGTACCTCCAGCATCCGGTACGGCCTTCTTTTGTGATCCAAAAGGTCGGGGTTACAAGGTGTAACCAGCACCTTTTGGATCACAAAGGAAGGCCATACCAGAAATTGTTTGTTTTAGCTCATCCCTAATTTTTCGAAATTTTTCCAATTGTTGAGAGGTGTCCTGTGGTGTGGCTGTGGGATCAGAAAAACCCCAATGAAGCTTGGATACTCCGAACGGAAGAGCAGGGCAGACTTCCTCAGCACAAAGAGTGACCACTAAATCCACTGAGGAAAGATTAATTTCACTGACATGTTTAGACCTGTGAGAGCTGATATCAATACCAATCTCAGCCAGCACTTTGATGGCCATGGGATGGACGCTTGAAGGATTACTGCCAGCGGATGAAATCATAACTCCCTGGGGAGCAAGTGAGCGGGCAATGCCTTCAGCCATCTGGCTGCGGACCGAATTACCGACACAAAGAAATAAAATGTGTTTCATTGTAAAGCTCCTGCCGCTGTTGCAAACAATTTCTTTCTAAACCAGAAAGCAACGCTGACTAGGCCGATGAGGACCGGAACTTCAACCAAGGGCCCAATAACCGCGGCAAAAGCAGCTCCATGACTGATGCCGAAGGTTGCAATCGTAACGGCTATAGCAAGTTCGAAGTTGTTGGAGGCTGCTGTAAAAGACAAAGTTGTCGCTTCTCCATAGGTGGCATTGAATCGCTTACTCATCCAGAAAGAAATTAGGAACATAGTTACAAAGTAAATGAGAAGGGGTATTGCCACCCGAACAACATCCAACGGTAATTGCACGATGTATTCTCCTTTAAGGGAGAACATTACAACGATAGTAAAAAGCAAGAAGATGAGCGTAATAGGGCTGATTTTTGGAATAACATGCATGCGATACCAATCTATCCCCTTGGCCTTGACAAGAGTGAAACGGGTTGCGATGCCGGCGATGAACGGGATACCCAAGTAAATGAATACACTTTTGGCGATTTCTCCGATTGTCACATTAACGATAGCGCCCTTGAGCCCCAGCCAGGATGGTAGAACAGTAATAAAAATGTAAGCGTAGAGGGAGAAAAAAAGAACTTGAAAAATTGAGTTGAACGCCACAAGACCCGCACAATATTCGGTGTCCCCTTCGGCAAGATCGTTCCAAACGATAACCATGGCAATACAGCGAGCGAGGCCTATCATAATCAGGCCAACCATGTACTCCGGCTTATCGCGAAGAAACAAAATGGCAAGAATAAACATCAATATGGGACCAACTACCCAGTTTTGAACAAGTGAGAGGGCCAATACCTTTTTGTTCGCAAACACGCGGCCCATTTCTTCGTACTTAACCTTTGCAAGAGGGGGGTACATCATAAGGATAAGCCCAATGGCTATCGGTATTGAAGTAGTACCTACAGTAAACCGGTTAAGAAAAGCCACAACCGTTGGTACGAAATAGCCCAGCGCTACTCCGACTGTCATTGCCAGAAAGATCCAGACGGTCAGAAAACGATCGAAGAAGTTGAGTTTTCTTCGCATGAATGCCTTTTTTTTTTACAAGCCAGCCGTACCATATAGCCGTACGGCTATGACGATTCTCAACCTGTTCTTGTCCGCCACAGCCTTAAGTAGGGCTTCTAACTTTTCCATTGGGTAACCGTAGCAGACGAATAGCGTGAAAAGCAATGCAAGACACGCGACGATACTGATGAACTCATGGTAAATGATCAAGCTGCTGTCTGGATGCACTTCTGAGGGCTAGACACAATCTTTATTAAATGGTTTTTCGACACACATCCTTCCACCTTCAGCTCATATTCACATTTTTCGGATGACTGCAAAATATTCTGAAAACCCAATTTTACGTAATGGTTTTCAACTAATTTATTCTTAGCCGTGGGAATGTAAATGCCTTCTACTCGATTGCAGCCATGCATCTTTGCTGCTTTTACAATTTCATTAAGCACCAGTTCCTCGACCTGCCTCTGAAGGACTCGACAACTCATCAACCAAGTGTCAATCTCCAGAACCTGTTCTTTGACCCGACAGATTACAACCGAAATTAAGCCGTGATCCCCGAATCTATCCGCCAAACGCACCGTGAACGCATGGTATTGTGAATCCTTCATGATACGCTCCACATCACTTTCGGAGCGACGGATAGTGGTCAGGTTGAACTGATTACTCTTGTTGATCAACTGGGCAATACGCGGAATATCTTCCGCCACAAATAATGACACCCTCCCTTCCATTTGCAGCGACTCTAAATAGGTGTTCATATCAGTGGCAGCGCCAAAAAGCTCTTGGCGCTTTTTTTCGGACTGATATTGATCCGTACGTTCTCCATCCTCTTCCGTTAACGTTATCGGTTCGAACAAGCGAAGATCCTGAAGGGTGCTAACATACAAGCTGGGATCGTCCGGCAGCAATACGCTCGTAACCTCCGGGGCGAATTTACTAACAATATCAATTTCAGCTGGGTTATCGTCGACAAAAACAAAACTATCAAGCAAAATGGAAAGCTCCTTGGCCATCTGCTTTATGTTTTCCGATTTCGGTTCCCAATTCACTTTCATGGACACAAAGTCGTCTTTTTTGAGAACCATCTCGGGGTGTTTTTCAAACACTTCCATGACCGTTTCGATATTATTCTTGCTACACAACCCCAACAACACACCTCGTTCTCGCAGTTTCTTGAGGTAAACTTGGAATTCAATAAAGGCCTCACCCCGTGGCGAAACCCTGCCGATATCTATTCCACTGAGTCCATCATCCCCTATAACTCCACCCCAAAGCGTGTTGTCTGCATCTGCAACCAGTATTTTTTTGGGACCGCTTTTCACACTGAGGTAGGTGTGAACAACTTCCTTTGCGAGTTCCACAAGGAAATTGAATTCTGCTGGTTGTTTGCTTTCAAACCAGCGTTTGCGGTCTACCGTGGAAAGGGCGCCTTTTCGACATGCAAGAAATTCTACGTCGCATATATGGACAAAGCGGGGTGCGGTCAACCCAATTTCCATATTGATAAGTCGACGAAAATTCCAGTCTGAAGCTAAGGTACGAGTTCTGAACGGACCTGGATCGAAATAGGGATACGGCGCAAAATTAGCTAATATGATTTCAGAACCCAGCGCCTCGTGTGCTTGATGGCATAACTGGAGGATTTGCCCGGAGGCTTGGTCAGCTTTTTGTCTTATTTTGGCTGGTTCATCAGTCAGCTTCCCCGTATACGTCGCAATCCTTGGAGACGGCCACACAAAAATTAAATCAGGGTTGAAAGAGTGTAATGCGTTACCGCCATCCAGCATCTCCGCAACGTAATTATCATATTCACCAACAAACGGCGCACATTTAAAACCTTTAGCCCAAAATTGCAACTCAATAAGATCGTGCAGAGGGAAAAGAGTATAGCCACCCAAAAATGCAACCTTGAGCTCACCATTTGACCTCCTAGGCTCAGCCAACCCGATGTAAGCCGCTTTTTTTCTCAGTTGTGACAGTTTGTAGAAATCTGAAAAGCTGTCCGCTTTAAGTACAGAATCGGCTAGCAGCTCCCAAAAGGACTGTTCTTTTCCCGCGAGGAGTTTCTTAAGCTGGTCGAAGAAATTCTTGTCAGGAGTCATACGTATGGAGTCTTGGGGATACCCTCAGTATACCGTCTGTAAGGGCGGTGGGCTATCCCCTTCTGGTATCGAAGGAAGAAAAAACCGCCCAACAGGTTAAAAAGAAGAATGTGAATTTGTAACAGAGTGCATAAGGTGGCTCCCTGCTCAGGATTGCTGATGCCCACCCATTTGAACAGAGTAAAAAACGCCACTTGTCCGACGCCAATTCCCGCCGGTAACAAAGGAACAGCTGAAACCGTCAGGCCCAGAGGTACGATAAAAAAATACTGGGATAAGCTGACCGAAATGCCCAGTGCGTTGCCTTGCAAGCAATAAAGCACAGTAGTGCCTAGAATAGAAATTGCAGAAAGCGTAAGCGCAGCGACAATACATACAAATTTCTTATTATACATGGCCATTGCATTCGCAATTTGATTAATAAAGCCAAAGGGGGATATCGCAGATCGGACAAAGTGAACAAACCCACCGTGCCACGGGATTAAAAACAGGCTTCCCAACAGTATCGCTGCCGCAGTCATTCCCCAAAGGGAATAACTGAGAATGCGCAGCTCAGCGTGCTCGTCGAGCCATTGTGGAACAAACAACAAGGTGCCGGCAGCATAGGCAATGACCACAAATAAACCTATCGCTCTATCGAGCAAGAGAGTAAATACAGCACGCGTTTTCCTTGTCGGCTCTTCCCCCGCAACGTACCACGC
>JACQOU010000010.1 GCA_016207775.1 Deltaproteobacteria bacterium | reverse complement strand
GCGCCAAGGTATATGAGAAGGTTTCTGCAACTGATAAGATCGAGCCGAGAAAATGGGGGATCAGCGGTTACGTTTTGGACGGCAAAAACGCACATATCGCGAATGTGTTTGCTGATTTGAAATCCGTTTTCCACTTTAGTGAAAAAGCGCCGCAACCTTTCTGGCGAGACATTTTGCAGGCTCGTTGTGGGATAGATTCCCGCTCTTGCTTTTTCAATGGCTTTGTCACTGATGTCGGTGGCAAAGACCTGGACCTGAGTATTCGTAGCCACATCCCCCAGAAATTCAAAGAGGGAAATAACGATAGAGTAGACCTCTTCACCCGTTGCGCAACCGGGGACCCAGATTCGAGTTGGAACATCCGGCGCTCTATTTTTCATGATCGCAGGAAATACGATTTCTTTTAGGGCAACATACGTCTCGGGCCCTCTAAAGAACTCGGTCACGTTAATGAGAATATCGTTATAGAGAGCCTGAATTTCCGAGGGTTCGGCTTCCAAAAACTTTAGGTACCCTGCAATATCCTCTTTCTTATGAAGCAGCATTCGCCGATACATGCGCCGTCGGATGGTCGTATGCTTGTAATGAAAAAAATCCACTCCAGTTTTTTTTTGAAGAAGGCTCAAAACCTTGATGAAATCGGCTTCCACGGAAGGCCCTAGCTCAGCGCTCGCTACGGTGTCATAGGCGTTTACATACGCATGTCGACTCACCCGCAAAATCTCTTTCGCAATTTCTTCAGGCCGAAGGACAAAGTCGACACATCCAGTCGCCACAGCATTTTGGGGCATTTGCGCGTATTTCGCCGATCTTTCATCCTGCGCAAAGGTGATTCCATCCTGAGCCTTGATGGCCTGTAAACCAAGCGCCCCATCCGAGCCCGTGCCAGATAAAATGACGCCAATGGCGTGATTCCCCTTCACCGCAGCAAGGGAGGTGAAAAAGGTATTAATGGGCATGTGTTGCCCCTTGGTGAGTGCCCGCGCCACCAATTGAAAGCGATTATCGGACAAGGAAAGATCCGTATTGGGCGCAATAATGTAAATCTGGTTAGGCTCTATTTGTATTTCGTCCCTGATCTCTGAGATCCGCATCTTCGTCGCTTTGGAGAGAATCGTAACGAGAGCACTTTCATGGGTGGGATCTAAATGTTGGACGAGGACGAAGGCCATGCCGGTATCGAGTGGAAGGTTTTGAAGTAATTGCTGGAAGGCTTCAAGTCCGCCCGCCGAAGCTCCCACACCGACAATTAGAAAAGGTCTTTTTACAACCGTCTTTGGCTGTTCACCTTTCTTGCCGGTTTGACCCTCCTCGGTCATTGTTGAACGCGATGAATCCATTCATCATCCACTTCCTTCCCCACATACCCCCAGTTGGCCTCATCGTTGTGCAACATAGCACAATAAATGAAAAACAAAAATTTCAGATACTTACCCACAAGAGAATGTGTCGAAACATCACAAATTGTCATTTGTTCCCGCTAGGTTGCAATGCTTGACCCGTCATCGGATTTTTGGACCGGCATAATGAAGCGTGCAACATGAGTTTCTGGCAGAGATTTTTTCAAGATAGTGGAGATTAGATATTGCATCCATTTGTTAGACTTGTTATTAGGTAACCATGTTTAGTCGTCGTCAAGATAACATTTCTCGCCTGCATCAACGACACATCCATTTGGGCTAAAGCCCAAATCTACTTTTTCCTTATCAGAATCTAATTTTAGAATCTCAGGCACCTTGTTGCTTGAGCCTGAAGTGTCTTTCGCATTTCAGGAGCTTAAACCAGGGAGAAACAAATGAAAAAGAACCTTGTAATGGTGAAGTGTATCTTCGCTCTTATAATCTCGGTAACAGCGATGGCGCAACCGGCCTCTCCGCCAGCAGATGCAATATTCAACGCCATATCAACATTGAGGACATTGATCCAACGTAAAGACATTGTCTCTCTAAAACGATTGGCAGCCATAAGGGCCATGCAAAGCTTGGCAATAGTTGCTCGGGATTTTTCGCAGGAAGATCTGGAAAGAAAGATGCCCAACACGGACACACCCTACGCCGATCTCATGCGCCCAGCAGCCATATATCTTCGCGATTTGGCGGTAGACTCCCGGCAATTGCCACCATCACTTATAGCCGACGGAGTGCTATCCGACCTTATCTCGGATTGCCCGGGTTTGCGCAGTTACTTTCCTGACCCGGCCTCAATTGAGAATGAGGGCATTAGGTACCGTCTTGCACGAGCCGCATTCGATCTCGACCAAGCGTTACGACTGAATAAACGCCGAATACGTCGATAAGCATTCATTGGACGGGATGGCTCAGACCGGTGGAGAGCCGTCCCTTCCAAAATCACAAGTTTGCAAGAGTGCAGAGGTTGTTTTGAAAATTGTCCTGTTTTGGTTGGGGCGGCCCTACACTGGTCGAACCATTGGTTGTCGTGCAGGAGCGCGTGGCTATCTGGGCGAGAGCAAGGAATAGTTAGGGCGAGTTGGCAAGAGCTTGGCCTTAGAGCGCACAATGACATTTTGCGGCTTAATGTGAAGCCGGGATGCATCCCTCTGCCTGTTGGAATCCGCCCAAAACTGTGTTTCCTTATTGTTATGCGCGTGTGTTTTCTGTTGTTTGTGGGCTTTTTTTCGATATTTGCTAATGCTGCATCACCAAATGGGTGTGGTAAGGGGCAGCATTGGGTAAAACCCCATCCTCGCCGCGCATACTATCGAGGAGATGGAACTTACGTTCGTGCCACAGACGTGACTGGCCACTGTCACGCCAATCCTCCCGGATATGATGTTTGGAACAACAAGCTCATGACCGGACGTCCATTGTCTTGGCATAAAGAAGAGAAAACAGCCACGTGGACAGATGAGGAGCGCGAACGAATTTTGGAAGCCCTTGGAGACCTTCCGGCAGCACTTAAAGACGAAGGAATAGATGGGATTTATCGCCTTATGAGAGCTATCGATCCTGCGAATCCGGCCAGCAATAATTTCAATAGCATCGTCGTTTATGATAGTGCTTTCAATAAAGACTATAATTTAGCCCATGTTTTGGGACACGAGTTATCACATCGCCTGTACGGTTCTCTGTCTGAGCGGGAAAAAGACTCATTCCGAATCTCCGGTAAGTGGAGATTGACAAAGCCGAAGACCTATGAGGTTGGACGCCCCAAGAATGAATTTCTGAGACCAAATGGAATGCTCAGCCCAGAAGAAGATTTCTGCGACATCGTTCCAACCTATTTCCTTCAACCAGAGAAATTAAAAAGTTTATCACCCAGAGTCTTCAATTGGGTCAACAATCATATCAAGCTTTGGAGTTTAAAATGAACATTTGTCAAATTCTTGTGATTTCAGTGTGTGCGATTACCATGGGGTGTTCTCATCTGGCAGAGAAGCATCTTGATGCGCAACAATTAACGCTCGACGTGCTCAACAGGATCAAGCCTGGTGTATCCACTGCAAACGATGTCAGAGGACTGTTGGGAACACCAGGACAGATAACGAAATTGGACGAGCTTACCGCATCGAAAGAAAAGGGTGAGGTTTGGGAATATTTTGAAAAAGGAGCAACTCGTGCGTCAATTACTGTGGGAACAGATAACATAGTGAATTTCTGGGGGTGGTACGTGTACGAAGAGGACGAGGAGCACAAACTCAGAACGGCGCTCGACAGATTTCCCGATGCGACGTGGATGGTGGAATCAGTTAAATGGGTTAACCCGCACAGCTGGCCTAATGAATGTTATTTTACAGACAATAGCAAGGGAGTAACTGTCGAATTTCACCGTGCACGGAAAGAAGTCGCCGTGATCGAACGTTGGAATCCGACGAGAAAACCTGCCGCCACTGACAAGGAAACACCCCCAACCTATTGTATTGATAATTTCTGTGGACCAGCCCTGCCATATAAAGAAATGTTTGGGAATAAGCCTCTTTGTGACATGCCGAAATAGAGGTGGGGCGGCCGCACAGTGGTCGAACGATTGGTTGTTGTGTGGGAGCGCGCAGCCATGTGGGCGAGAACAAGGCGGAGTTAGGGCGAGTTGGCAAGAACTGAGCCTTAAAGCAGACAATGACATTTTGCGGCTCAACGTGAAGCCGGGACGCATCCCTCTGCCTATTGAGATCCGCCCACAACTGTGTTTCCTTATTTGTTATGCGCGTGTGTTTTCTGTTGTTTGTGGGCTTTTTTTCGATATTTGCTAATGCTGCATCACCAAATGGGTGTGGTAAGGGGCAACATTGGGTAAAACCCCATGCTCGCCGCGCGTACTATCGGGGAGACGGAACTTACGTGCGCGCCTCGAATGTGGTGGGCCATTGCCAGAGCAATCCGCCGGGCTACGATGTTTGGAATGCCAAGCTCATGAATGGGCGACCTCGTTATTGGCATCCCAAAGAAGAAATTTCCAGCTGGACTGATGAAGAACGCGAGCGTGTACTGGAAGCACTTGGGGAGCTTCCGGCGGTTCTTAAGGACGAGGGAATAGACGGAATTTTCCGTTTGAAGAATGCCTTAATTCCAGACAACCCTGCCAGCAACAGTTTTAGTAGCGTGGTTTTATACGATGTGGCATTTAGCAAGCAATTCAATTTGACTCAAGTATTAGGACATGAGCTGACGCATAGACTTCGGAAGTCACTATCTGATGCAGAATTTGCTTCCTTTCAAAAGGCGGCTAAATGGAAAGTGGACCCGAAGACCGGCTTATTAAGATCCCATCGCCCCGAAAATCAATTTCTTAGAAGAAATGGAATGTTGAGTCCTGAAGAAGATTTCTGTGATGACGTTTCAATGTATTTTCTCCAACCCAATAAGCTAAAACAAATAGCGCCAAAAGTTTTTGATTGGATTGATAACCATGTCAAGTTGTGGAGAGTAAAATGAATCCTTATATTTGGACGCTGGGAATAATGTTTCTTCTCTTCTCGGCCGGCTGCGCTCACATCGACCCAAAACAGAGTCCATCCAAACAAATATCGCTTAGCTTGCTTGATCAACTCGCCCCTGGTCTTTCGACGAAGGAGGATGTTAACAAGCTACTGGGAAGACCTCAGGAAATCACCCGGTCAAAAGATAAGGGCGAGCTGTGGGAATATAATGAAAAAGAACTGAACAGGGTCACTCTTTCATTTGGAACTGACAACGTTCTAGAGGCTTGGGCCTTCTCTGTTTTTGACTGGGATCGAGAGACGAAGCTAAAAAACGCCTTAGATGTGTTCCCAAATGCAGCCTGGCAAGTTGAAAATCCCAAATGGATTAATCCTCACAGCTGGCCGGATGAATGCTATTTTCAAGATAACAAGCAAGGAATAGCAATTGAATATCGGCAGACCAGAAAAGAAGTGTCTATGATCAGGCGTTGGTCACCTGCACGGGTATTGGCTACGGACGAAGAGGAAAAGCCCCCAACGTACTGTATCGATAGTTTCTGTGGTCCAGCTTTGAACTACAAAAAAGAATTTGGGAATAAACCTATCTGTAACATGCCGAAATAGAGAGCTGGGGCGCCCGTACAGTGGTTGAACCATTGGTTGTCGTGCGGGAGCGCGCAGCCATGTGGGCGAGGAATGAAGTGTAAAGGATGTCCCCGGAATGTACCCTTTTGGTTGGCGGACTAGGATTCGAACCTAGATTCGTAGGGTCAGAGTCGAAAAAGGCCCAAAAAAAGAAAAAACCATAGGTGACCGAAATTACTCGGTAACTGAATAATAACAAAAACATCCAATAGGGCTGCACGTCTGGTTGGTACCGACGAAAACTGGCTATTTTTGGTTCGAATGTTCCCAAAATGTTCCCAAATTTTTAGTTAATAAATTAGTCTCCCCAAACTCCCAATCTCGTCTCAAGAGTTTTTTTGCTTGAGACGAACCAATCATACGCAGCCATCGACAGAATAACCTTCCGTGGCGGCACTTCCCTGTTCCTTGAACCATTTAAAGGCTACCAGCCTCCTTAGCACCCGCTGCGGGGGAAGAAATCCATTGGGAAATTCAACTGAAACATATTGTGCCATCTGCTGTTGTTTTGTCTCTTCCGATAGCTGGCTCTCAAAGAGAGGAAGAGCCTCCTCATACGCTTGGCTCGGTTCGGTTGTCTTAACTTGAATATTCGAAACCAATGGTAAGCTCTTGTCCTGAGTTTGTCGTACTTGTGCCAATACTTGCTCAGCTGCTGACATGAGGTACTTAAAGGGGGAATGACATCGTTCCCGCGTACCAAGTATTCCGTTTCTGTGAAGATAGCTTACCGCTGCAGTCAAATCTTCAGCCGAATATTCGGCAAGTAGCTTTAGAGCGCATTGCCTTTCGCTTTCCTGTTTTGCTTCCGGACGGATACCTGCCAGGAGCCCGAGCAAGGGTGCTGGAATGCGATCGGGAGAGTTTTTTAATTTCTTTGTCTGTTTCTTTAAGCGCAAGATTTCATCGGAATGTTGAGAGCTTATCGGAACAAGTGTAGCTCCGTTTTGGTACTCGGTTCTATGCACCGGATCAGAGCTGGTATTTTGAGCCAGAGTGGTGGTTAGCACCGATTCGGAGTCTGGTACCGAACCAGTGTTGGTTGGCCCTTCCTCGGGCTCGGGCTGCCGCTTTGTCGATTTTACGAAGAACCCCCTGTTTAGTGCATAGCTATTCTTTGCATTTTTTCCATTCACTCTACGGATGATAGCTCCCAAATCCTCCAGCTCTCGTAGGGTTATGAAGATGTGTGATGACGCAATACCCGTCCTCTTAGACAAATCCTTTGCCGAAAGTTCCGCATACTCTCGGCCCCAGCCAATTGTTTCGCGTAAGATAGTAACCAAGATACGGAACTGTCGCGAGCTGAAGTCGATCCGCTGCAATACCTCGCTCACAGCATGTGGCACACGTGTAAAGTTTTCCGTTTGGGAAATTACATACGGATGAATCCTCTTCGAAGTTGATGTACGAAGTTAGCTCAACAATATCTTCTGGAAAAATTCCTTGCATGCAACAGTTTCGTCGTACTATCAGTCGTCGTTAATGGCAGGCAGGCAAGTGGGAAGGCATAAAACTATTAGCAAAGGAGTTTAGCATGAACCGCTTTGTGTGTTTCATGTGGTTAGCAACGCTGATCATAATCGATAACTCGGCGACGAAATCAGCAAAAGCAGATGATTTCGAGGACTGGCTTAACAGTCCACCTACAGGGCAAGTTGAAGCCTATGAATATGCGGGCGAGGATGAGGATGAACCGGAAGGTGGGTTAGAACATGGCTGGAATCCATTCCCCGCCGCTTCCGCCGGTGGCCCTCCACCCGCTAACGTGTTTGGAATTTACAAAAGGAAACCGGTATCCAGATCGAGGTCATTCCCTTATCGGACGATAGGGCGATTATCCCTCGGATGTACGGGTACACTCGTCGGCCCCAGGCATGTTCTGACTGCTGGCCATTGTGTTTATGACACCGAACACGACAGGTTTACCAGGCTTAGTGAACTGAGTTTTTCCCCCGGTCAAAATGGTGACTTGCGACCCTATGGAACTATTCGAGCCATCCGTTCATCGACGAGTAAGCGTTATTCGCGGGAACATAATCCGGGCTTTGACTATGGCATGGTACTTCTTGAGCGGCCGATTGGGCGCAGAACCGGCTGGATGAATTTCACTCCCTTTCTGTCTGGGAAAAAATACGGGATAAATATTAGCGGTTATCCGGGAGACAAACCAAACGGAAGCCAATGGCACGCATACTGTCCGATTGAAAGAGTATTGTCTGAACGCATGTATTACGGTTGCGATACTTTTGGGGGCAACAGTGGCAGCGCTATTTACGTGCTTGGTCGTCTGAGTGCCAAGAGTAGGGAAATCATCGGTGTTCATGTCGAAGGCGGTGAAACACAAAACAAAGGCACGCGAATGACTCAGGCCAAGTACAATCTTATTCGCAGGTTTATTGCTAATAATCCGTGATGATTAGATTTGTCGCAAACGTCAAGTGATACAGGTGACCTAAATAGCAATAGTTTCGACATGTTGGCACTCGCACATTTACCTTGCGCACGCTGTCATGGTATGGTGCGTCGTTTCGATGTCGGTGTCTCCATGGAAGATGTAACTAGGATTCACTACGATATTCCAGCTTCTTTTTTTCCCAAGTTTTTAGATCCTTACATGAAATACACGAGCGGCCTTTACCGCACTGGAGAAGAATCACTTGAACAGGCCAGCTTGAACATGCTCGATAATCACATCGACTTCTTAAGGCCGTACACCTGTCCCCACATTCTCGAAATTGGCTCAGGGTGGGGGGCATTGCTCAAGCGTCTTATCGATACAAAAAACAACTTTCAATATCTTGCTGTCAATCCCTCGCCCGTTCAAAACCAATTCGTTAGAGAAAAGGTAGGCCTCAAGGCAAACATTCTGGAAAGTAGATTTGAAGAGGCAACGTTTGGAGCAGAGAAATTCGATGTCATCTACTTAATCGGATCATTCTGCCACTTAAGAAACCAGGAGAAACAACTCGAAAAGCTGTCCGAACTTCTGGCTGAAGATGGCACTGTCATCATTGAGGATCCCTTTTTCATAAGTGAGGCCCTCTATCAGGACCATGCCAAGCGCAAGGAAACCTTTTTTGTGCAAGAAACTGTATTCGGGTATGCGCATATCTTTCCCTTTCCAAGGTTTCTCGAATTGGTCACTACTAAAGGACTGTCGGTGAGGACCGTCTTAGACCATTCCTCCAGTTACAAACGAACTGTCGATGAATGGTTAAGGTCATTAGGCAAAATGGATCGGGTTGAGTACCCGCTTATTAAACAGTTTTGTGATTACCTTGCCATTGGCCAAATGGGTTGGCACTACACCATCGCAAATTATTTGGTTAGTCTTAAGAAAAAGAGAACTCAAGCCATAAGGCCGTTAAGTGGCAGCCAGGAGTAAATCATGAAGCTATGGC